>JAIDMV010000235.1 GCA_029050385.1 Anaeroplasmataceae bacterium
GTTTTATTACGTGCATCAGAAAAGCTTGAAAATTTGAATCTACCTAATTTAAGATTAACCCTACTTGATGCAACACATATTGAAGATGCTTTTGCAAATGGTGAAGTATCTTTAATTTATATTAATTTTTCTGATCCATGGCCCAAATCTGCCCATAAGAAAAGAAGACTTACCTATAAGACCTTTTTAGAGAGCTATAGTCATATTTTAAAGCCTGAAGGAGCGATATATCAGAAAACAGATAATAGAAAGCTATTTGAATTTTCTTTGGAATCCTTTAATGAGAATGACTGGTTGATATCTAATATCTCCTTGGATTTACATCAAGATAAAGAGATATTTAATATTGAAACTGAGTTTGAAGAAAAATGGTCTAAGTTAGGTCCAATCTATCGTTTAGAGGCGAGAAAAAGAAGGTGAGGCTATGGCATACTTTGCTTTAATTGGAGGAAGAAGTATTCCACATCTAACAGATTTCACTTTAGAAGAGAAGATTTTTTCTTACCTAAACTTTCAGCCAAAAAAAATTCTTTTCATCCCTTTAGCTGCTTATCCCAATATGAAAGATGCAATCAACAAATTCAAAGCTTTAGTGCCAAAGGACTATGCCGTAGAATACTTAACTGAGTTTGAAGCTTGGGCAGATGTTGAACTAGCTATCCGCAATTCGGATGTCATCTATTTTAGTGGTGGCTGTGCAGAAGAATTAGTTCGGTTAGTAAGAGAATATAAAATAGATTATATACTTGAACAATACAAAGATACAGAAAAGCTGTTTATGGGAATTTCTGCAGGAGCAATCCTGTTTTCTAAATTTGGAATGGGAGACCGCTATAGCTATAAGGACAAAGGTCATAATTATAATTATCAAATGGTAGAAGGGATAGGACTTCTTCCTATTACCATTTGTCCACACTATGATCATGATGGATTAGACTGTTATAACAAGGAAGTAAAAAACTATCCCTATGATGGATATGCAATAGAAGATGATACGGCTATTTTATTTCAAGGTTCTCCTATAATCTTTAAACAAGACAACAAGAAAAGTGTATATCTCTTTGATTCAAAAAATACCTATCTTATGAGTCCAATCTATGAGGTGAAGAAATGAAAAAACTAGCAGTTTTAGGTCCTAAAGGTACATACTCTGATAAGGCCGCCCTAAAATTAGAAGAAACTTATCAAATTGAATACTTTCCTAATATTTTAGAGGTTATTCACCATATGGATGATGAAACAGATGCTTTAGTTCCATTTGAAAACACATTAGATGGATTTGTGATGGAAAGCCTTGATGGAATAATCAAAACCAAGGCCTCTATCCATTATCAAGTAAAGCTTGATGTGAATTTCAACTTTGCAAGCTATGAAGAAAAAATAGAGGAGATCAAAGAAGTTTATGTACAGTTTAAAGCCTATGGACAGTGTCAAGACTTCATTTTAAAGCATAATTTGATTCCTATTATTACTCAATCCAATATAGAAAGCTTAGAGCTTTTAAAAAAGAAGGAAAGAAAGAATATAGGAGCAATTCTTCCAAGTCACATTCCTCTAGAGGAATTTCCTTGTGTCTATAGAAGTATTATTGGAGAAATTAAGGATGAAACGCGTTTTGTTTTACTCTCTAAAGAAGCTCCTCAAATACATAAAGGTAGTAATTTAAGCTGTTCTGTTGTTATTACACCTAAATTAGATCAACCTGGTGTCCTATATTCCATATTGAAAAGCTTTAATGACCATGGAATTAATTTAAGTGCTATCCTATCTCGTCCTCGAAAGGATATTATGGGGAAATATATATTTTATATAGAATTCGTGCTAAATCAAAAAGATCTAGCTTCCTTAGAAGCTTTACAACTAGAAATTGAAGAAAAAGAAGAGTGTGATTTTCACATTTTAGGCTATTATAATCTGTTATAAAGCCTCTTTCTTTTTTCTTTAAAAAATGATACAATACATTTATACAAATACGATAACAAAGGAGTTTTAACTATGCGTGCAGTAGACATAATTATTAAGAAAAGAGATGGCTTTGAATTAACCAAAGAAGAAATCCAGTTTTTTATAGAGGGATTTACAAATGGTACAATTGATACCTATCAAGCCTCTGCCTTAACAATGGCTGTTTATTTTAGAGGAATGACAGACTTAGAAGCCACTTACTTAACAGAAAGTATTTTACATAGTGGAGATGTTTTAGACTTAAGTGCTATAAAAGGAATTAAAGTGGATAAGCATTCCACAGGTGGAGTTGGAGATAAGACCTCTTTAGTTGTAGGACCACTTGTGGCATCTTTAGGCATTAAATTCGCTAAGATGAGTGGAAGAGGCTTAGGACATACTGGTGGTACTTTAGATAAGCTAGAGGCTATTCCTGGCTATGATATTAATATGAGTGAGGAAAATTTTATTAAACAAGTAAATAAAATTGGTATTGCCCTTGTAGGTCAAACAGGAGAACTAGCTCCTGCAGATAAAAAGCTTTATGCTTTAAGAGATGTTACGGGTACTGTTGAGTCTATTCCTTTAATTGCTTCCTCTATTATGAGCAAAAAGCTTGCAAGTGGTGCTGATGCTATTTGCTTAGATGTAAAAGTAGGTAGTGGAGCATTTATGAAGAATGTAGAGGATGCGACAAAGCTTGCAACCTTAATGGTCAATATTGGTAAGAATTGTGGTAAGGATATGACAGCTATCCTAACGAACATGGATGAGCCATTAGGACTTGCAGTTGGAAATTCTTTAGAGGTGGTTGAAGCCATTCATACATTAAATGGAAAGGGACCTAAGGATTTTACAGAATTATGCTTAGAAGTCGCTGCTCATCTAGTACTTGCTGCTAAGCTTGCAAATACAATTGAAGAAGCTAAGAAGCTTTTACAAAAACAAATTGACAATAAAGAAGGATTAAATACTTTAGCTAAGCTTGTAGAGGCTCAAGGAGGAGATTCAAGCTATATCTATTCTCCTCAAAAATTCAAGGCTGCTAAGTATATAACTGAGGTTGTTGCAGAAGAGGATGGCTATGTCAGTCATATTGATGCCCTTGCCATTGGTAATGCAGCTATGATGCTAGGTGCTGGTCGTAGTAAAATTGGAGATAGTATTGATCATAGCGTTGGTATAGTTTTAGCTAAAAAGGTAAATGATAAGGTATGTAAAGGAGACGTTTTAGCTACACTACACTCTAATAAAGCAGATGTAGAAGAGACCAAAAAACTGCTAAGAAGTGCTTATCAAATCAGTAAAACTTTAGTAGATTCAAAATTAATTTTAAAAATAATTAAATAAGTTGTTGAAAACAAGATAACTTAATGA
>JAIDMV010000236.1 GCA_029050385.1 Anaeroplasmataceae bacterium
ATCATGGATGACAAACTCCATTCCACATACATCAGCACAGATTTCAAAATGTACTCCCTTAAATACAATATCCGTAACAGTACCAACTAATTTTGCCTTGCTTGGGTCTAAACGATCAAAGTCCTCAGGTCGAATGACAACATCACATACTTCTCCTACTTCAAAATTCTCATCCACACATTCAAATACTTGATCCATGAATTTTACTTTTTTATCTCCTAAATAAGTACCACGAATGATATTGGATTCCCCAATAAAGTTGGCAACAAAACGATTCTTTGGTTCATTATAAATATCCATAGGTGTTCCAATTTGTTGAATAACACCTTTATCCATAACCACAATGGTATCAGACATTGTCAAGGCTTCTTCTTGGTCATGCGTAACAAAGATAAAGGTAATTCCAACCTTTCTTTGAAGTTCTTTTAATTCATATTGCATCTCTTGACGAAGCTTTAAATCGAGGGCAGATAAGGATTCATCTAATAATAGAATTCTAGGACGATTGACAATCGCTCTTGCGATAGCAACTCTTTGCTGCTGTCCACCACTCATTTTATCAATCTTACGATCCTCATAGCCTTCAAGCTTAACCATCTTTAAAGCTTCTAATACTTTTTCTTTTATCTGCTTTTTATTGAGCATTAAAGACTTTGCTGATTTAATCTCCAAAGCCTTATCCTTTAAAGTTTGCTTTTTTAAAGTTTCTAAGCGCTCAAGCTCACTCCATACTGCAACCTTCTTAAGCTTCTTTAGCTCAGCCTCATAAGGTTTTGAGGCTTTGGAATGAGAAACTCCTTGATTTTCTTGCTCTTCAATTAAAGCTTCAATTTCTTTTATTCTTTTTTTAGCTTCCTTAACTTCATCATCCTTCTCCCATTCAATATCGATTTGAGCATCTAATTCCTCTAAAATAGGAGCATACTTGGATTCAACCTCTTCTAATTTTGTTTCAATAAGCTTATATTTTTCTTGATTAGTTTCTTGCTTAATTTGATTTTTAATTTCTTTAAGGCGTAGCTTTACCTGAGACTTTTCTTCTTTGGAAATAGAAGGATTTTGAAGTTCAGTCAAGCATTTTGTTCTTTCCTCTTCATATTTTGCTGCAACACTATTTTTAATATCTGACAAAATTCTGCTAAAGTTTTTCAAACCAAAGGCGACATTTTCAAACACATTCAAATGAGGAAATAAAGCATATCTTTGAAATACAGTGTTAATTGGACGCTGATAAGCAGGAATATTATTGATGGTTACACCATCTAAAATAATCTGTCCATAGTCAGGTGTTTCAAAGCCACCAATCATTCTTAAGATTGTGGTTTTACCACAACCTGATGGACCTACTAAAGTTATAAACTCATTTTCATTAACATATAAGGAAAAGTCATCTATAACTACATTGCCATTAAATTCTTTATGAATATTTTTAAGTTCTATCAATTTATTTGCCATATCAATACCTCAAAATTAAAAATTTGGTGGTGTGGAAACCCACACAAGCTTTGCAGGTACATCACTAACATTCTCCAAGTAATGAGTACTATTTGTTGTAATGTAAAAGGATTCCCCTTTTTTACAAAGCTTTTTTATATTTCCATAATGAACCCATATTTCCCCTTCAATGACATATCCGAATTCTTCACCCGGATGAGGATAATCATGTATGGTATTCTTATGAGGCGCTATTTCAACTAAGATGGGTTCTATAGCATGTTCTTGGGATGTTGGAACAAGCCATGTCTGTTCATACCCTTCAAATTCCTTCGTGTATTGTTCCTCTTCGCTAAATATGATTCTTTGTTCTTTATCATCATGGAAAAAATCCGAAAAGTTTGTACCTAGAACATCTAGTATAATTTCTAGCGTTTCAATAGAAGGCGATACCTTATTATTTTCTAATTGAGAGATATATCCCTTAGTTAACTCGCAACGATTTGCAAGTTCTTCTTGGGTAAGCATCAATAGGGTTCTTTTTTCTTTTATCTTCAATCCTAGATTCATACAAATATCTCCTTTCTTTGTTTAGAATTACTAAACTTTGCGTAAGAAATTCCTAAACACAAATAATAACAATGCTATTATACAATGATTATGATATTTTTTCAATATCTAGCATAAACAATTCATTGATCCTCATAGATTCACAAGATAAAAAAAATATTATTTCTTTCCTTTTTTCTTAACTGCCTCTACTTTCTTTTTATCCTTGTCAGAGAAAAACCAGCCTTTTAATTTTGTCCCAAAGGAACTCTTATGAGCTTCATCTGGATTTGGTCTAAGATAGGCTTGACTCTTATTTCCTGGTTCTGGATTTTTTTCAAGTGGTATATTTTCCATATCTTCTGTGAATTTGGAATGCGTAATTCCAATAAATTTAAACTTTTTCCCCTGTTGAGCATAAATATATGTTGGATGTTCTCCAAATTTTTTAGCATTTGCTTTTCTAAATTCATTTTTTTTAATTTCTTTTGCCATTTTAAAGCCTCCTGTTGACAATAATTGCAATTGTGATAAAATATAAATGTAAAAAGGTTATGCAAAGAACGAACGTATGAGTCGGCTGGTCGATTTTTTCGCAGTGTGTAATCCTGGTCATGTGCGGTTTTATTCCGAGAGCACCAGGTCCTTTTTTATTTTTAGTAAACAAATTTATCTTTTAAAAATATACAAGATTATAAAAAATATTGATGTTAGCTATTATTTCTTTCCTTTTTTCTTAACTGCATCTACTTTCTTTTTATCTTTATCAGAGAAAAACCAGCCTTTTAGCTTTGCACCAAAAGAACTTTTATGAGCTTCATCTGGATTTAGTCTTATATAAGATTGTTCTGTTTTCCATGGTTCTGGATTTTTTTCAAGAGGAATATTCTCTACTCCTTCAGTTACATTTGCATGTGTAATACCTATGAACTTAAATTTTTTCCCTTTCTGTGCAAAGATATACGTAGGATGTCCTCCAGTTTCTCTTGAATTATTCTTTCTAAATTCATTCTTTTTAATCTCTTTTGCCATCTTTAATCCCTCCTATTGACAACTAAATATTTTATGCTAAAATTAATATATAAGGTCAAGCTAATAACGGTTACCGGTCGCTTGTAATCCTGGTCATGTGCGGTTTTATTCCGAGAGCACCAGGTCCATTTTTTATTTATATAAAGTGATTTCATATTTTCATTCATAAAAATAATTA
>JAIDMV010000237.1 GCA_029050385.1 Anaeroplasmataceae bacterium
TCATACTATCTCCCCTTTTTTCTTCCATATGAAATTATACTCTTCCCTCTTGTCTATTTATAAAAATAAATGCTGTCGTTTTTTTAAAACGATTTACATGTTTTATGGATAGATGATAATTTATTTTATAATTTACTAGAAATAAACAAAAAAAACTATCGCAGAGAATCCTACGATAGTTTAAATTATGTTAAAATCTTTGTGAAAACTGAACTCCAAAGTTCAAAGAAATTTTTCTTTGCAATTTCTTCTTTACTGATGAGTTCTCCTTCTTGAATCAATTTATCGTTAAGGTAGATTAAAACCTTACCTGTACACTTACTTTCTTCTAAGGAATATTCATACTTAACATCATATTCTAGTTTATCACTTCGCTTAGATAAGTAATACACATCATCTTTGACAACTACATTAATCCTATCTTTATAAAGAATATGATCTATAGAATCTACTACTTTATCCTTAGATACTACTTTATCTAACTTATAATTTGCATAACCCCAACGTAATAGTTCTAAGGATTCTGCATTTCTAGTTGTCGGTTTATCATATCCAAATACAACTGTAATTAATCCCATATTATCCTGCTTCATATGTAAGGTAATACAATATTTAGAGAAAGAGGTATACCCCGTTTTTAAACCATCTAAGTTTTTTACTCTACCAATCATTTTATTTGTATTTACTAGCCAAAATGGTTTTGCAGTATCTTTCCTAATATAATCCTCTTGAAGATTTGTATAATTTAAAACATCAGGATGTTTCTCAATGAGCTCATTGGATATTACTGCTAAATCATAAGCAGATGTATAATGATTTCTACTAGATAGACCTGTACAATCTGAAAAATGTGTATTCTTTAATCCTAATTCTTCTACTTTAGCATTCATTTTATCAACAAAGGCAGATTCAGATCCTGCTAAATGCATCGCCATTGCTATGGCAGCATCATTTGCTGAGGCAATACATATACATTTTAGAAGTTCATCTACATTAATTTCATCTCCAATAGATAAGAATGCTTTTGATCCTTCAACCTTTGTTGGTTCTTCACTGATTGTGAGCATAGTTGATTTTGTGATTTGATTTGCTTCTAGTGCCTCATAAATTAATAATAAAGTCATAATCTTAGTCATAGATGCTGGTGGTAGACGTCTATCCTTTTCCTTATTATATAAAACTTTACCTGTACTCGTTTCAATCAAAATTGCTGCAGTACTGCCTTTACATAAATCCACTGTTTCAGTATCAACTGTTTTTTCTTCCTCTTTAGATTCTTCTACCGCATTCACCTTTGTAGAAAATAATCCAATCATGCATGCTGCTATAAGAGCAAAAATCATCTTCTTCATGTATATCACCAATAAAGTATATGTCTTAAGTTTTAGAATATAACAAAAAGCTATGTACAAATTTTGTACATAGCTAAACATAAACTCTATTCAATTGTTTCTGAAATAGGTTCTTCTAATTTTTGAACCTGAATTCTTTTCTTTAAAAAATAGAAAACACCAATAAAGCAAGCTATGATAACCACAAAGCATGCACAGCCTATTCCAATATGTAAAGGAGTTAGTAAATCTTTAAAATCAAATGCCAAGAATAAGGCAATGATGGAGGCCAACACAAAGCCTAATATTGCCCACTTCGTTTGCTGTTCATATTTGCTTAAAAAATACTTCATAAGCTTAGCAATCGTAAAGAACCCTATAACTAGTCCAACTGCAAAAATGAAAAGAATCACAAAGGCATCTAATGGAGTCTTAAACAAATTAGAAATAGTATCTAATAATGGCTTATATAAGCCTATAATTAGTAATAGCATAGAACCACTAATACCTGGAACCACTAAAGCTACAGAGGCAAGTATTCCTACAAGAAATAAAGATGGGTACATATACCATGGCATTTTTAAATTAAGCACAAGGTCATTCCCAATAGGAATAAAGCATAGACCAAAGCATACTCCAAAAGCTACTACAGAAAATAAAATATCCCATTTCTTAAAGCCAGCGACATAGGCATCTTTTCCAATTTTAGGTGTAGAACATACCATTAATGCTACAAAAATCATACATAATTCAAAAGGAATATGCTCCAATGCTAATTTCAATGGAAAATACATAGCTCCAAAAGCCAATATCATTCCCAATAATAAAGGAAGCAAAAACTTTATACTTTCCTTGAAATCTTTTTTCAAATTACTTATTCTAGTTATTAATTCTTCATATATCCCTAATAAAACAGCTAAGGTTCCACCACTTACACCCGGAATAATCATTCCAATACCGATG
>JAIDMV010000238.1 GCA_029050385.1 Anaeroplasmataceae bacterium
ATGCAATAGAGCGGGTTTTACAGTCTGGATATTCATTAGAGGATGAATTGCCTTTGGAATATATTCAAAAATATCGATTAGGTACCCTAAATGAGCTTGTACGCTTAGCTCATTTTCCTAAAAATATTACAGATTGTTCTCGTGTAAGAAGAAGGATTAGATATGAAGATTTTTTCTGGTATACCGCTTCTTTGGAGGCTTTAAAGCGATTAAAGAGTTCAGAGGAAAAACAACCAAAAAGAATCAATCATGCTGTAATAAATCAATTTATTCAAGAACTTCCTTATGATTTGACACAGGATCAACGCTATGTAATTGATGAATGCTTAAATGATATTTCATCTACAAAGATAATGAATCGTTTAGTTCAAGGAGATGTAGGTTCAGGAAAGAGTATAGTTGCATTTATATGCTCTTTGGCAGTAATAAATTCTGGATATCAAGTGGCTCTTATGGCACCAACTGAAATTTTAGCTAAACAGCATTATGAAAATGCAAGAAAATTATTTCCTGATGTATCCATTGAGCTTCTGACCTCTTCAATAAAATCAAAGGAAAAAGAAAATATCTTATATAAGCTTATGCATGGGAGAATTTCTCTTATTATTGGTACCCATGCTTTAATAGAAAATCAGGTTGTATTTAAAAATTTAGGGCTCGCTATTATAGATGAACAACATCGCTTTGGAGTGAATCAAAGAAAGGCTCTATTAGATAAATTAAAAGGAGTAGATGCCCTATATTTAACAGCCACTCCTATTCCAAGAACCCTAGGCTTAACTAGTTTTGGAGATTTAGATTTATCAATGATTAAAACAATGCCTAAAAATAGAAAACCTGTTCTTACTAAAATAGTCCCAATGGAACAGCTTAACTCTTTAGCAAAAGCTTTGGAACGACATTTAGTTTGTGATGAACAAATCTATGTAGTAGTTCCTTTGATAGAAGAAAGCGAACGTTTAGATTATATTGATATGAATCAAGCCATTGAAATTTTTGAAGAACTTTTACCAAAGGCAAAGTTGGGAGTCCTTCATGGAAAGATGAAAGTTAAAGATAAGGATAGCATTATGAATGCATTTAAAAATCATGAACTAGATTGTCTTTTATCTACTACAGTGATTGAAGTTGGAGTCGATGTGAGTAATGCAACCGTTATGGTTATATTAGATGCAGACCGCTATGGTTTATCTCAAATTCATCAGTTACGCGGGCGTGTTGGAAGAGGAAAAATTCAATCCTATTGTTATTTGGTGACTACAAAAGACTATGTGAAAAGGTTAGATATTTTAGAAAAAACCACAGATGGCTTTTTGTTGGCAGAAGAGGATTTTAAGCTTCGTGGCCCAGGAGATTATTTAGGAGAGGAACAATCTGGATTCAATAGTTTAAACTTTGATTATGAGTCAAACGATTTAATGATTTGGAAGTGTGCTTTAGAGGATAGCAAGGAATTTATTTCCAAATATTTGTTAAAGGAAGCATCCAATACGAGAATAGATGCTATCTTTAAACAAATTTCTGTTAAAAAAACGAAAATTAACTAGTTTTTAAGATTATAAAATGCTAAAATGTTATTGATTAGGAGGAAAGAACCTATGTTTAAAATTGCAGTTGATGCTAATGGTGGAGATTATGGAGTAGATACTACTGTTTTAGGTAGTATGATGGCAGTAAAAAAGTTTAAAGATTTAGAGATTATTTTATACGGAGATGAGGCTAAAATAAAGCCTTTATTAACAGATTCAACTCGAATTACAGTCGTTCATACAGAGAATACAATTTCTATGGGAGAACATGATCCTGTAAAGGCAATCCGTACTCAAAAGGATGCATCTTTATGCTTGGCAATGAAGGCTTGTAAAAATGGAGAAGCAGATGCATGTGTAACTAGTGGCCCTACGCAATGTGTAGTCGTAGGAGCACATCTCCTTGTTAGAAGATTACCTCAAATGGAACGTGTAGCCTTATGTCCTTTTGTTCCAAATATGGATGGACATCCAAGATTATTACTTGATGTTGGTGCAAATGTAGAGTTAAAAAAGGAACACTTAGGAAGTCTTGCAATGTTTGCTTCTGTTGTGGCAGAAGAAATACTGAAGGTTAAGGAGCCTAAGGTAGGACTTTTAAATATTGGCTCAGAACCAGGTAAAGGTAGAGAAATAGAAAAGGAAGCCTACGAGTATTTACAGAACTTAAATCAAATTCATTTTTATGGAAATGTAGAGCCAACCGAAATGATGAATTGTCCTTGTGACGTTGTGGTTACGGATGGTTTTTCAGGAAATATCTGTCTAAAATCTATTGAAGGTACAGGTAAAGCAATTTCTACAATGCTAACAGAAGAAATTAAATCTTCTTTAGGTGGTAAGATTGGATATTTATTTATGCGAAAGAATTTGAAGAGATTCAAAAAAAGAATGAGTACAAAGGAAGTTGGTGGAGCTATGCTATTTGGTCTATCTAAGATTGTAGTTAAAGCTCATGGTAACTCTGATCCTTTGGCATTCTTCCATGCTATCCGTTTAGCGCGTGAGCTAGTAGAAGCTGATATTATCAACAAGGTGGTTGCTAAATTACCACAAGAAGAGGCATAACAATGAAGAAAAAAGGACTTCTAGTTCTTATTTATATAGGTATTATTTTGTTTGTTTTTGGTGGCTTTGGTTTAGCTGCATTTACAAAGAATATTCTACCTATTTACCTAGTGTTTGGTTTTTTCTTTCTTTTATCTGTCCTTTGCTTACCTTTGTATTTTAAAAGATTTCGCAAAGAATATGAAAGACAAGAAAAAATGAATAATGATGAGGTCATAGAAGAAATCAATAATCAGCAAGGTTATAACAAATTTGAGTATGATGTTCAGCAGGTTCGAAATGTTGTCCAAACATGGAAACAAAGTGATAAAGGTGACATTATTAAAAGTATACTTTTTGTTTCAGTTTTTCTAGGGTGCATCATTGGTTTTGTTGTATGTATGAGCTTTAACTTATATGTATGGGGATTTGTATGCTTTGGCTGTGGATTTGGTGAAATTCTTATAGCTTTTATTGTAGTTAAGATTGTAGAGAGAAGTTCCTTAAGATTAAAGAAGGGTAGAACCTATACAAAATCAACGGCAGTAGTATTGGGCTGTACAATGTCAAGTCAGTCTACTACAGGAACAGATAGGCACACCCATATTAGTAATACAACAT
>JAIDMV010000239.1 GCA_029050385.1 Anaeroplasmataceae bacterium
CTATTAGGGGCAGCCATAACCTCTTCTGGTGTGGCTTTAGCCACAACCTCTCCACCATGAATTCCCGCTCTTGGTCCAATATCAACCAAGTAATCACAGGCTTTCATCGTTTCATCATCATGCTCAACAACAATTAAGGTATTTCCTAAATCTCGCATTTCTTTTAATGTGTTAATTAATCTCACATTATCACGTTGATGTAAACCAATAGAAGGTTCGTCTAATACATATAAAACCCCTGTTAATCTAGAACCAATTTGCGTAGCAAGTCTTATTCTTTGAGCTTCTCCACCAGACAAGGTCTCTGCAGAACGGCTTAATGTTAAATATTCTAACCCTACATTTTTAAGAAAGGTTAAACGATCACAAATTTCTTTAATCGCAAGTTTAGAAATAACCTGTTTTTCTTCACTCAGCTTTAAATTTTTAAACCAGTCATAAAGCTCATCAATCGGCATTGAACAAACATCATAAATGTTTTTATCATCAATAAAAATATTTAAAATACTTGGATTCAATCTAGCACCTTTGCAGGTTGTACATTGATGCTCAACCATATAAGTTTCAATCCAGTCCCTAATCCAATCACTATTTGTTTCAACATATCTTCTTTGAAAGTTTGTGATAATACCTTCAAAGTAATCCTTTTTATCATGAACACGTCCACTCGTAGAACGTAATTTAAAACTAATTAAATCTTTAGAACCATAAAGGATAACCTTCTTTTGTTCTTCAGTTAAATCCTTAAAAGGTTTCTTCATATCAATGTTATAATAGCTACAAGTCTGTTCCAGCATAGCATTATTTAAATTTTCCTTGTCTTGATTTCGATAAGGTACAATACATCCCTTTTCTAAAGACTTATCTCCATCAATGACTAAATCAGGAGAAACTGTCAGCTTCTTTCCAAGTCCGTTACAATCTGGACAAGCACCTAAAGGGTTGTTGAAAGAAAAGATTCTTGGCTCTAAGGTTGCTAAGGAATATCCACATTCTGGACATGCGTGAACAGTGGAATAGAAGGTTGGTTCATTATTAGAATATACCTGAACATATCCTTTCGAATACTTTACTGCAAGCTCTACTGCCTCAGCAATTCTACTGCGAACACCCTCCTTTAGGATTAAACGCTCTACAACAATTTCAATCGTATGCTTCTTTGTTTTTTCTAAAGTGACTGGCTGATCTAGTTCTATTGTTTCCCCATCCACAATAGCTCGAACAAATCCTTCTTGTAAATACTTTGAAAAAACTGACTTATGCTCTCCTTTTTCTCTAAACACAACTGGAGAGGTAATAAAGATTTTAGTTCCTTCTGGCAATTCTAAGATCTTGTTTACTATCTGCTCATTAGAAAATGAAGAAATCGGAATGTGATGTGTAGGACAATAGGGTGTTCCAACTCTTGCAAAAAGGACACGCAAGTAATCATAAATTTCTGTTACAGTACCAACAGTTGAACGAGGATTATGACTTGCAGATTTTTGATCAATAGAAATGGCAGGAGATAGACCTTCAATACTATCTACATCTGGTTTATCCATAGAACCAATAAACTGTCTTGCATAGCTAGATAAGGATTCTACAAAGCGTCTTTGTCCTTCTTGATAAATTGTATCAAATGCCAAGGAGGATTTGCCTGACCCGGATAAACCTGTCATTACTATAAATTTATTTTTAGGAAGCTCAATAGAGACATTTTTTAAATTATTCTCGCGAGCTCCTTTTATTGTTATATAATCCATAATCCACCTCTAAATTTATTCTTTAATCTTAGATAAGAATTCTTGTTCCTCCATTATATAGATTCCAAGTTTTTTTGCCTTATCATACTTACTTCCAGGATTTGCCCCTAAAATAAGAATATCCGTTTTAGCACTTACAGACTCAGACAAGCTTCCTCCAAAGCCTTCAATCAGCTTCTTTGCTTCACTTCTTCCCATAGAATCCAAAGTACCTGTAAGTACACATTTTTTATTTGTAAAATAATTTTCATGAATGTCAGCCATATGATATTCCATATTTAAACCATAAAGCTTTAATTCTTCTATTAAGGCTCTATTCTCTTCTTGCTTCATAAACTCAGTAAGCTCATAAGCAATGGCCTCACCAATATCATTGATATTGGCAAGTTCCTCATAAGTAGCATTCATTATTTTATCCATTGTCTTAAAATTCTTACATATTAAAGTAGAAATCTTTGCACCACAGTGCTTGATTCCTAAACCAAATAAAAGCTGATTCAAATTATTCTTTTTAGATCCCTCAACTGCTTCAATCAAGTGATCGATACTTTTTTCTCCAAGACCTGGTAAAGTAATCAGTTCATCATAATGATCCTTTAATCTAAATACATCCGCAATAGTTTTTAAGAAGCCTGCCTCAAAAAGCTGTAATACAAGCTTATCCCCTAAAGAATCAATATTATAAGCAGGTTTAGATGCAAAGTGAATCAAACGATTGACCTGCTTCTCACTACAATCTGGATTCATACAAAAGTAATCTGCTTCCCCAGGCTTACGTACAAGTTTGGTATGACAGCATGGACAAAGCTCAATCATTTTAAAAGGAATGGTACTTTCGGTCCTGTCTTCCTCCACAGGACGAACAACCTCAGGGATTACATCTCCTGCCTTACGGATAAGAACTGTATCATTGATATGAATATCCTTGGCTAAAATATAATCCTCATTATGTAAGGTAGCCTTAGAAATTAAGGAACCCTGAACAAACACAGGTTTAAAGTTGGCCACAGGTGTGATAACACCACTTCTACCTACCTGGAAGGTAATATCTAAAAGCTTTGTCTTAACTTCCTCTGGTGGAAACTTATACGCAATTGCCCACTTTGGATACTTTACAGTTTCACCTATAATAGGATAAAGGCTTTTCTCATTTACCTTTATTACAATTCCATCTATGTCATAAGGAAGGTTAGGTCTTGCTTCTGCCATTTCATTGATATAGGCAAAAACATCCTCCATTGTTTGACAATGACGATATAGGGTATTCACCTTAAAGCCAAGCTTTCTCATTGTCTCTAAGGCTTCTGCTTGAGTAGAGCTTGTATCATCTAATAAATAATAAAGGAATGCATCTAGATTACGTTTCGCAGCAATCTTGCTGTCTAATTGACGAATAGAGCCAGCAGCAGCATTTCTACAGTTTGCAAAAAGCTCTTCTTCATTTAAGGCGCGCTCTTCGTTTAAAGCATGGAAGCTTTTTTTAGGCATAAAAATTTCTCCACGAACCTCAAGCGTTTCTTTGCCTTTTAAGCTTAGAGGAATACTTTTAATTGTTTTAACATTGTTCGTAATATTTTCTCCAATTTCGCCATTGCCACGAGTAGCACCTAAAACCAATGTACCATTCTCATATCTTAAAGAAACAGATAGACCATCAATCTTAAGTTCACAACAATAGGTTGCAGTAGGGGCTTCCTTCTTTACTCTAGCATCAAAATCCTTTAATTCATCAAAACTAAAAGCATCACTTAAGCTCATCATTTTTGAAGTATGAACGACCTTTTCAAATTTAGTCAAAACTTCTCCTCCAATTTTATTCGTAGGAGAATCTGCCGTTTTTAAATCTGGATGCTCATTCTCTAAACGAATCAATTCTTCCATATAACGATCATACTCATAGTCTTCTAGAGTTGGATGATCTAAAACATAATATTCATAAGAAGCTTGATTCAATATTTCTTTTAATTCATTAATACGTTCTAATGCGTTCACAATATCCCTCATTTATTATTTTTTCTAAACCAGTAAGATTATACCATAAAATGGAAAAATTGTGGTTATTTTAGCCACAATTTATCGAAAATTTAATAGTGTTATTTGATTTGTAGCAAGAGTAGTTTTTAAATCAATTACTCTTTGATTGGAAGAACCTCTAAATTTCAAGGTAATATCCTTCAATTCTTCAACAAACTTACCATCTACTAAAACATCTATCATAGATAATATATCATCTGTTA
>JAIDMV010000024.1 GCA_029050385.1 Anaeroplasmataceae bacterium
CCTTCATATGATACAATTAAAATAGAGAGAATTTTTAGTTTTGTGTTTCCTTTGTGTGCTTTAAAGTATGGTTCACATAGATAAAATTCTTTTTAAGAAAAAATAAATAAGGGGTTTAAAAATGAAGATTGTACTTAAGAATTTAACTAAGGTCTTTACAAACAAAAAGACACAATCAGAAGTTAGAGCTGTTGATAATCTAGACATTGAGATTCCTGACGGCAAGTTGGTTGGTTTATTAGGACCATCAGGCTGTGGAAAATCTACAACATTGTTTATGATTAGTGGTTTACAAGTTCCTACTTCTGGACAAATTTTCTTTGGTGATGCAGAGGTTACACATCTTGCTGCCGAAAAAAGAGGAATTGGTTTGGTTTTCCAAAACTATGCTCTATATCCACATATGACAGTTTTGAAAAACATTACTTTCCCACTAACAAACCAAAAGGTTAGTAAAAAAGCTGCAAATGACCGTGCAGTTGAAGTAGCAAAATTAGTTCAAATTGACCAGTTGTTAGACAGAAAGCCAGCTGAATTGTCTGGTGGACAACAACAACGTGTTGCGATAGCACGTGCTCTTGTTAAGAATCCAAATGTATTATTACTAGATGAGCCATTATCTAACCTAGATGCTCGTTTAAGATTACAAACAAGAGAAGAAATTAAAAGAATTCAAAGAGAAACCGGAGTTACAACAATTTTCGTAACACACGACCAAGAAGAAGCAATGAGTATTTCTGACTTTATCGTTGTTATGAAAGAGGGTGTTGTTCAACAAGTAGATGAACCACAAAAGGTTTATGATGATCCAGTAAATCTATTTGTTGCAAAATTCTTAGGAACACCTCCTATCAATACTTTCTTAGGTGAGATTAAGAAACACAAGGTTTATATAGGAAATGAAGTAATTATGGATACCGAATTTGATGATCAAGAAATATATGTTGGTATTCGTCCAGAAGGATTTATTGTTGCAGATAAAGGTGTATTATCTTGTCAAGTTCAGCAATTAGAAGTAATGGGTAGAGATATCTCTATTGTTGCAAATAATGAGAACTGTGAAAAACCTACTCTTCGTGCAATTGTAGATGTAGATACTAAAGTTCCTGCTTCTGGAGTTGTTAAATTTAACTTAAAACCTAACAAGGTATTCTTATTTAATCGTGAAACTGAAATAAGATTGGGTAAGGAAGACCTTTTTGTAAAACAAACACAAAACGAAGAACAAACAGAAGAGGTTGTTGAAGCCTCACCAGCAGAATAAGAGGTGGTTTAAATGGAAGGTTTAAACACCAAAAAGGCATGGGCCTTTCTAGCACCATGTTTGATTTTAATGGCTGTATTTACATTTTATCCAATGATTTCAACCATCGTATATTCTTTTATAAATGATTATAACGGCTTGGAATCAGCTGGTGGTACTCAGTTTGCAGCTGGTATAGAAAATTATAAGAAGCTATTTGATAATTCTGCAACTTCTAAAAGATTTTTGCAAGCTTTAGGTAATACAGCAATCTTAGTTGTATTTACAGTGCCTCTATCTATTGTAATTGCCTTATTAATTGCAGTTGCCTTAAATAGTATTAAGCCACTTCAAAAGGCATTACAAACAATTTATTTCTTACCATATGTAACTAACGCATTGGCTATCGGATCAGTATTTGCCTTGATGTTCCAATCCTCAACCACAATAGGTACGGTGGGAACAGAGGGTATTATTAATACATTCTTAGGTTGGTTTGGAATTCCAGCAGTAAACTGGATAGGACCAGGATCTACTTATGCTGCAAATGTTACTGTTTTGGTAATTTATATTGTATGGAGTGCATTACCATTTAAAATTCTAATTTTATCTGGTGCATTACAATCTGTAAATAAACAATATTATGATGCTGCTAAAATAGATGGAACTCCTAAATGGAGAGTGTTAACTAAGATTACAGTTCCATTGCTTTCTCCAATGATTTCCTATTTGTTTGTAACAGGATTTATTGGTGCATTTAAAGAATATTCTTCTGTAGTAGGTATATTTGGTACTGATATGGGACCAGCAAGTGATGCTGGACGTATGAATACCGTAGTTGCTAGAATCTACGATTTTATCGAAAGAGCCGATTATGGACGTGCTTCTGCTATGGCATTAGCTCTATTCGCTATTATCTTGGTTTTAACAGTTGTTCAGTTCCGAATTAATAAGAAGAGAGTACACTTTTAAGAGGAGGAAGAATATATGGAAAACACATTACAAACTCAAATATTTGACTCTGAAGAAAAGGTACAAGCTGCCATTAAGCGTCAAAAAGTTTTTAAGATTATTGCCAAAGTATTTATTTACATTTTCTTAATTCTTGTAGCATTTACAACTTTATTCCCATTTTATTGGATGTTAAATACATCCTTCAAATCAATGGATGAATATATGAGATTAACGCCAACATTCTTCCCAGAAAATTTTATTTGGAACAACTATTCAAATGCTGCTCAAGTAAAATATTTTGCAAGAGATATGTTAAACACAGTTATTGTTGCTGTTGTATCAACAGGATTATCCATGGTAATTATAATTCTTTCAGCATTTGCATTTGCAAGACTAGAATTCAAAGGAAAAGATTTAGTGTTTACTATCTTGTTAGCGACTATGATGGTTCCTGGTGAATTATTCACGATTTCAAATTATGCAACAGTTTCTTCATTAAAATGGACAAACTCATATACTGTATTAATTGTTCCGTTCTTAGTATCTATATTCTATGTATATTTGTTAAGAAATGCATTCAAGCAAATTCCAGATTCCTTGTACTATGCTGCAAAGGTAGATGGAACAAGTGATATGAAATACTTGATGAAGGTTATGATTCCTTTAGCAAGTCCAACAATTACTTCAATTACAATCTTAAAGATAATGGGTTCTTGGAACTCTTATATTTGGCCAAGACTTGTAAACGAAGATAAAAACTTCCAATTAATTTCAAACTGGTTAACAAATAGTTTCGTTGATCAGGAATTAAATATGACAAACTATCCTATGAAAATGGCGGGCGTTGTTATGGTGTCATTGCCATTGATTATTATCTTTATATTCTTCAGAAAGTATATTATGAAGGGTGTATCTAAGAGTGGTATTAAGGGTTAAAATTAACCTTTAATATATAAATTTCAAGCTTTAAAAATAGAAAAAGGAGAAAAACAAATGAAAGCAAGAAAGCTATTATTAGCCGGTATTACAGCAGGTTTAGCATTAACAGTTGCAAGTTGTGGTGGCAATCGTACAGCAAACTATGTAGTACCAGAAGAAGGATTTGATACGTCTAAACAAATGACAATCAAATTTTATCACACAATGGGAGATTCTTTACAAACAGAATTAGCTACAGCAATTGAGGCATTTCAAAAGGATTATCCAAATGTAACAGTTGATTCAACACAAGTAGGTAGCTATGATGATGTAAGAAATCAAATTGTTCAACAAATACCACAAAATCTAGAACCACATATTGCATATTGTTATCCAGACCATGTTGCTCTATATAACAAGGCAAAAGCTGCAATTCAGCTTGACAACTTAATCAATGATTCTAAATATGGATTTACAAAAGAACAATTAAACGATTTTATACCTGGCTATTATGAGGAAGGAAAACAATTTGGAGATGGATTTATGTATACATTACCATTCTCTAAATCAACTGAAGTTTTATATTATAATAAGACCGAATTCGAAAAGAATGGTTGGGAAGTTCCTACAACTTGGCAAGAAATGATGACCCTTTGTGAGAATATTAAACTTCTTAAAGAGGGCGATACAGAAAAGTATCCAAATGTAATTCCTTTGGGTATCGATAGTGAAGCTAACCTATTCATCACTCTATGTGAGCAAACAGGTTCAAAGTACACTTCTGCAACAGGTAATCACTATTTATTTGATAATCAAAAGAACTGGGATATGGTTGAACAATTCAAGACTTGGCATCAAGCAGGATTATTCACTACTCAAAAGATTTTAGATAGTTATACTTCATCATTATTCACAGCAACTGACAAAACTAAGCCTTATAGCTTTATGTCAATTGGATCTACTGGTGGTGCATCTCACCAATATCCAACAGGTGATGCATTTGAAGTAGGTGTTGCTCCAGTTCCTGTATGGGAAGGCGGAAAATTAAAGGTTATTTCTCAAGGACCAAGCTTATGCTTATTCAATAAGGCAGATTCTCAAGAAGTATTAGCTTCATGGATTTTTGTTAAGGATTATCTATTAACAGCTGATTTCCAAGCTCAATTCTCTTATGCAAGTGGATATAATCCAGTTTTAAAATCTGCTGCTAATGGTACATTATATGGACAAGGAGCATCAGGCGAAGATATTACATATCAAGAATGGTTAGACAAAGGTGTTGGTACTTCATCAAAAGGCTTAATTGCTTTAACTGCTAAGCTTTCTAGTACTTTAGTTGATAATTATTATACATCTCCAGCATTTGTTGGATCATCTACTGCTCGTGACCAAGTTGGTTCATTATTTGTAGCAGCAATCACAAACTCTAAGTCAGTAAGAGATGCATTTAGAGATGCAATTTCAGAGTGCGAAGATTAATAAAAAGAAGTTGATATTATGAAAAAAATACGTAATATATTATTGATTTTATGTTCTATCCTAGCGTTGGGATTCTTCGCTTCATGCAAAAAAGAAGAAGAACCAGGATATGTTGACTATGTAGAACAAACAAAATTAAATATTAATGTTACGGCATCTCATAAATTTTTTGGTGAAGATGGCATTGCGTTCGCAACGTTAGTTCGTTGTGTTGATGGTGATACAGCAGTATTTATTGCCAACGATACAGAATTTACTGCTCGTTTTCTAGGTGTAGATACTCCAGAATCTACTGGTCAAGTAGAAAAGTGGGGAAAAACAGCATCCAAATTTACAGCAGAAAAATTGACAAAAGCTGTATCTCTTGTTGTTCAAACCAATGGAGGTGCTGCACAACTAGATACAACAGGAAATCGTTATTTGACATATATTTGGTATAAACCATCTGCCGATGCAGATTATAGATTAATTAATCTAGAACTTGTACAAGAGGGTTTATCTTATGGTAAATCAGAAACTGCACCACTTTATAAAGAGGTATTAATTGCTGCACAAAATCAAGCTATGCAACAAAAACTAAGAATTTTCGGTGATGATATCGATGAAAACTTCTATTATGGTGATGCAAAGCAAGTAACGATTAAATACATTTTAGAAAATTCAGATACGCTTCTTGCTGAAAATGCAAAAGTTAGATTTGAAGCAACAGTAGTTAGAAAAGACGGTTTATATATTTATGTTCAAGACTATGATGCTGAAACCGACAAGGTTTATTCTATATTATTATATACAGGATATAACTTTGAATCCAAAAAGATGGTTGTTGCAAATCGAGTTTCTATCTGTGGAAATATTCAAGAATATGAAGGCAATATTCAAATTTCTGGCTTAAGAGATACTGCATCTAAAAATCCAGATAATATCCAATTCATTGAAAAAGATTATGAGATTAAAACAACCTCCATTACAGCAGAAGAATTAATCAATGCAACTTCTCTTATGGAACGCATGTTTGTAAAACTTGAGAATGTAAAAGTTACTAGTTTATGGACTACTAAAGAAGGAAGTAGTGCAGGAGCTATAACAATTACTGGACAAGTAGATGATAAAACTGTTACAATTCGTACGACAGTTTTAAGAGTAAATTATGAACTTGTTACTGAAGATTATTTTGATGGTAAAACAATTACAGTAATGGGATTTATAGAAACATACAATGGAGCAAAGCAAATTAAACTTGTTTCTGTTGATGATGTTGCTTTTGTAGAATAATATTAGAAAGGGAAAATTATGAGAAACATTAAAAAAATTATGGTTGGCGTTGTCGCTGCACTAGGTGTTACAGCGTTAACTGCTTGTAATAAAACAGAAGAACAAACCAAATTGGTTGATGACGTTTTAGGTAAAATTGTTTTAATTCAAGATAAAGCTGATGTATCAGAAGACTTTGTCGTTCCTAAGACTGTTGTTCATCAAGGTACAACATATGATATTACATGGACTTCAAGTGATTCTTCTGTAATATCTTTTGAAGAAAGAACAGAAAAGGACGGAGTTAAATATTATGCTGACCTTCATCGTCCATTTGATGGCGATAAGGACATCGTTTTAACTGCTTCAACTACTGCAGCTGATGAACAAGGTTCATTAGAGTTTAAAACTACAGTATTATCAATTGATGAAACAACAGCAATTGAATCAGAAATTTCAAAATTAGTTAAATCATCTTATGGTGCTAAAACAGAAGTAAATCTACCTGCTTCTTCAAAAGAATATCAAAACGAGATTACATTTACTTATACTCTAGGTGGAGAATATACAACAACAAAACTAGAAGGAAATAAGCTTACTATTGATCCTACACTATCTGAAAAACCTGAAGCTGTAGTTCTTAAGGTTAAAGCTACATGTGGATCTAAAGTTGTTAATAAGGATGTTAATACAAAGGCATCTTTAAGACCAGTTTACTTAACTGTTACTGAAGCTTTAGCTCAACCTGTAAATTCTATGATTTATGTTCAAGGAAAGATTAAGAGTGTAGTTAGTGAAACATATGGTAATTTCTGGATTGTAGATGAAGACGGGAAAGAAATTGAAATTTATGGATTATATACAGGCTTAATTGAAGAATGCTATGACGCAGATAATAAGTGGACAAAGAAGGGTACTCGTTATGATGCATGGGACGCTTCTGCAAAATTAGCTGTTGGTGATTATGTTTATGCATATGGAACTAGAGCTGTATACAAGGATACTCAAGAAGTTTCTAACTGTGTATTTTTGGGTTCTGTAGAAGGTACTCCTGTTGGAACTGTAAAGGAAGCAAAAGATACTGAAAAAGGTGATTTCTTAGCTGTTTATGGAAAAGTAAAGAGTATTGCAAGCACAACATATGGCAATCTTTACTTAGAAGATTCTGAAGGAAATGAAATCTATGTATATGGCTTATATTCAGGTAAGGTTTCTGAATGCTATCCTGGTGGAACTTGGACATCTAGCAAGGGTGTTCGTTATGACAAGATGGAAGATAAGCCAGTTGTAGGTGATGTAATTGCTGTTTATGGACCTATGGATGAATACAAGGGAACTCAACAAGTAAAAAATGGTATCTTATTATATTATGTATCTAAAACTGAACGTGCTACAACAACTAAACCAGAAGAACCTAAAGATAAAACCGTTACTGGAACTACAATAGAATTCAAATCTTTAGGCTATGCAAATGCCGAAAATGTTAATAAAATTACATTTACAGATGGAACTTTAACCTTTGCTCAAGGCACAAATGAAAACAATTCACCTAAATATTATACTAATGGTGAAGCAGTGCGTATGTATGGTTCTAACACATTAACAATCAAATCTGACAAAAAAATTGCGAAAGTTGAATTTGTTCTTGTTGTTAGTGAAAAAGATAAGGCTTATGCATTTACGGCAGAGAATTGTTCTATTTCAGCAGGCACAATGGATTATACAACAAGCACTTGGACTGGCGATGCAAACGAAATCGTACTTTCCTACACTCCAACCTCTGGACAATTCCGTATTGCAAAAGTTATTGTTACTTATGCTGAATAATTGATAAAATAAGATTTAGGGATAAAGCTTACTGCTTTATCTCTTTTCTTTTTTCTCAAAAATATGTTATAATGAATTTGTTGAAATATGGAGGTAGCTATGAAGAAGATATTATCATTTTTGTGCTTATTATTTTTATCTTTAAGCTTGGCGTCATGTGAAAATAATTCTCAAAAAGAATATATTGTACGATTTGATTCTGCCGGAGGATCACATGTTGCTTTACAAAATGTTTTGAATGGAGAACTTGCAACTAAACCAGAAGATCCTACTCGAAGTGGTTTTGTTTTTGAAGGCTGGTTTTGGAATGACGAAGAATTCGATTTCTCAAAAAAAATTACAAGCGATGTTCAATTGGTTGCAAAATGGACTAAAAATAATTCCGCATTGACAGGTTATTATGAAACAATGAATGGACACTTAGATTCCTCTTTTAAAACCACTTTACATCAATTATTAAAATCTACACATAGCAAAAAATTATCTTACAAAGATGTATGGGATGCATTAAAAGAGGTTGATCAAGATCCTAAGAATAAGGATAATATTTTATGTATTTATACTGGCAAATCTATTCCGATTGCTAACCAAGATAAAGGATCCGCTGGAATCAATCTTTGGAATCGTGAACACGCATGGCCTAACAGTCACGGATTTAGTTCACAGGATTATGCTGCCTATACTGATATCCATCATTTATTTGCTTCTGAAAAGAATATCAATGCAACTCGTGGAAATAAAGATTTTAATAAGGTTACAAACGGAAATCATGATGAATATGGAAACAAGTGGGATAATACCTTCTTTGAACCTAGAGATGAAGTCAAAGGGGATTTAGCAAGGGCTATGTTTTATTTGGTTGTACGTTATGATGATCCAAATGAATTAGATTTGGAATTAAGTGAAACTGCAACATCCTCTTCCTCTAATAAAACAGGACAATTAGGAATACTTTCTGTACTTCTCGAATGGAATATATTAGACCCTGTTAGTGAAGAAGAAAAAACAAGAAACGAAAAAGTATATTCTATTCAAGGAAATAGAAACCCTTTTGTAGATTATCCTGAATGGGTTAGTTATTTATATCCACAAGCTTAGGAGTGTATAACATATGTATGTTGTAAAAAAGAATAAACAAGGAAAATGGATTGTTATAGCTAAAGGGAATAAACGTGCGAGTAAGGCGTTTGATTCTAAATTAGAAGCTATCTCTTATGCAACTAAAAAATCTAGAGACGAGGATACATCATTTCGCGTTGAGGATTCAGAATCCTCTAGCTCTAAAACAAAACTTTGGGTTCTATTAATCGTTATATTACTGGTTGCTCTTGCTGTGTTGATATTTTTGTTTGCTACAGGCAAGATTAAATTTCAATTTCCTAAAGAAGAAGGTTATACCATTGAATTTGTAGATAATGGGCACGGAACTGCTCCAGCAGAAATAAAAGAAGTAAATACTTTACCTGACCCTCTTCCTGTATTAGAGAATGTAGAAGGTTGGGAATTTAAAGGTTGGTATTTTGATGAGGGCTTTGAAAAAGAAGCTAAAGCTGGCGATTCTATTTCTAAGGATACGAAACTATTTGCAAAATGGTTAGAAATCAAACCTTCAGTTGTTGAGGAAGGAGAATTAGCTATCCATTTCCTAGAATTGGGAAATTACTATGCTGGGGATTGTGTATACATTAAAGCAGGAGATATAGATATTCTTATTGATGCTGGTTCTAGAGCATCCAGCTCTACTACAATTCATAATTACATAAAAGAATACTGTACTGATGGTAAACTAGAATATGTTATTGCTACACATGCCCACGAGGATCACATATCTGGTTTTGTAGGAACCAACTCTAATCCAGGTATATTTGATTTATATGAATGTGAAGTTATAATTGATTATGCATTTAAGAATACATCAAGTCAAATTTCTAAAAACTATGAGACCAAACGAGATCAAGAAGTCACATTAGGTGCTAAACATTACACTGCAAAGGATTGTATGGAAGGCACAAATGGAGCAACCTCTAAATATACTTTAACAGATACTATTAATTTTGAAATTTTAAAACAAAAGTATTATTACGAAAAATCATCAGATGAAAATAATTATTCTGTTTGTATGATGTTAAACTATGGAGATAATCATTTCCTATTTACAGGGGATTTAGAAAAAGAAGGAGAAGAATCTTTAGTAGCGTTGAACACTCTTCCTCACTGCAAGGTATTTAAAGGTGGACATCATGGTTCTAAAACCTCTTCCAATGAAGTTCTTTTATCTAAAATTACTCCAGAGGTTGTTTGTGTATGTTGCTGTGCAGGATCAAGCGAATATACAGATAATGTAGATAATATGTTCCCAACTCAAGATTTTATAACTCGTGTTGCGAAGTATACAAATCGCGTTTATGTAACAACCTTGGCTAAATATGAGATAGCTACAAACAAGAATGGGAATGAGTATCCAAAGGTAAATGGTTTTGAGTCTATGAATGGAAATATTGTGGTTACCTTAGATAGTGATGGAAATGTTGTGACAACATGTTCTAATCATGATACAATTTTAAAAGAAACAGAATGGTTTAATTCTACTATTACATTAGATGGTGAAGAAAGAAAAATGAGAGTATGGCCATCTGATGGCAAATAGAACAAAAATTTTATGAGTAAGGGAGTCAAAGTCCCTTACTTTTCTTTCTGGAAATTATTATTTTAGGCACTAAATAAAATTAGTGCTTTTTTCTATTTGTCGTGGTATAATAAAAAATGGACGACAAGAAAGGATTAGTGTTATGGAAACAATAAAAGAATACATAGAAAAATATGATACAATTATTATCCACGGACATATTCGTCCTGATGGAGATTGTATTGGTAGCCAATACGGCTTATATTATTTAATTAAAGAAAATTATCCTAACAAGAATGTTTATGTTACAGGAGAAACAAGTGATTTTGTTGGCTTTATTGGAAAGCCAACATTAGTAGATGAATCTTTATTTAAGGATGCATTATCTATTTGTGTAGATTGTGCTACAAAGGATCGTTTATCAGATCCTAGAGTAGATTTAGCGAAAGAATATATCAAAATAGACCATCATATTCCTGTGGATGATTATGGAGACTATCAATATGTAGATGTTACAGCTCCTGCATGTTCCCAAATCATCACAGAATTATATTTGATGTATAGAAATGAATGGGAGTTACCTAGAGAAGCTGCACAAGCATTATATGTAGGTTTGTCTACAGACACAGGCAGATTCAAATTTGATTCTGTAACCTCTAGAACTTTCCTTGTAGCTGCAACACTAGTAGATGCTGGTGTAGATTTGGGCTATATTGATAATCATCTTTCTGTTGAAAGTTTAGCATCCTTAAAATTAAAAGGACATATTTTATCTAATTTTAAGATGACAGAAAACGGCTTTGCTTATGCAACACTAAAGATGGAAGATGTAGAGAAGTTTGGTGTAAGCAATGAAGATGCTGCTGCACAAGTATCCACAATTTCTACAATAGAAGGATGTCCAGTATGGGCATTATTCTTAGAGTATTCTAAGGAAGAAATTCGTGTACGTTTACGTTCTCGTGGACCAGTTATTAATTTGCTAGCAGAACAATATCGTGGTGGTGGACATGCAAAGGCTAGTGGTGCTACACTATTCAATTGGGATGAATTAGATGGCTTTGTTAGCAAAGCAGATGAATTGGTAAAAAAATATAAAGCAAAATAATTGAGGGGATATTATGATTCAGTATGTGGGAGTAAATGATCATCAGGTTGATTTGTTTGAAGGGCAATACCATGTTAAAAATGGTATGAGTTATAATTCATATGTAATTCTAGATGAAAAGATAGCCATTATGGATACTGTTGATATTCATTTTACAAAAGAATGGCTTGCAAACATTCATAATGCTTTGAATGGAAGACTTCCAGATTATTTGATTGTTTTACACATGGAACCAGATCATTCAGCAAGTATTCAAGAACTACTAGAGATATATCCCGATATTACAATAGTTGGAAATGCTAAAACCTTTCCAATGATTGAACAATTTTTTCCTTTTTTAAATATTAATCATAAAGAAGTAGTAAAAGAAGGGGATGTCTTAGTTTTAGGAAAACATTCTTTAAAGTTTGTGTTTGCCCCTATGATTCATTGGCCAGAGGTAATGCTAGCTTACGAAACTACAACAAAATCTTTGTTTTCTGCAGATGCTTTTGGAAAGTTTGGAGCTTTAGATGTAGAAGAGGATTGGAAGGAAGAGGCTAGAAGATACTATATCGGAATAGTTGGTAAATATGGACTTTCTGTCCAAAATTTATTCAAAAAGGTTGCAGGTATTGAAATCAACACAATCTATCCTTTACACGGACCCATCTTAAAAGAAAATTTAAATTACTATTTGGATTTGTATAACACATGGTCAAGCTATAAAGCTGAAGAAGAAGGTATATGCATAGCTTATGCATCTATCTATGGAAATACAAAAAAGGCAATAGAGGAATTAACGACGGAATTAGCAGACTGTAAAGTCGAGGTTTTTGATTTGGCGAGATGTGATATGGCAGAAGCGATTAGTAAGGCGTTCCAATATACAAAGCTAGTTGTTGCCTCTCCAACATATAATAATGGCGTATTTCCTCCAGTTGAAGCTTTCTTACACGGATTAGTAGAACGTAGTTATCAGAATAGAGTGGTTGGCATTATCGAAAATGGGTCATGGGCACCTACTGCCAAGAAATATATAGAACAATATTTTTCAAATTCTAAAAATATAACTATATTAGAAGAAGCTGTTACAGTGAAATCCAGTTTGGATGAAGTAAGTAAAATGCAAATAGAAAAATTAGCTTGCAAATTAAAAAGTATTTAAAAGTAATAAAATTTTCTTGCATTTCGGTTATAAATAAAGTAAAATAGAAAAGGACTCTAAAAAAGAGCCTTTTTATAGGACTATAGCCAAGCGGTAAGGCAAGGGACTTTGACTCCCTCATGCACAAGTTCGAATCTTGTTAGTCCTGCCATCTTAAATACAATAAGGTTAATCTTTTGATTAGCCTTTTTTTCTTGTTTGAACACAATAATAAAACTTTGAATTGTTTTTTCTTTTGATGGTGGAAAAAATGAGAAAAATCATATATAATAGAAGAGTATTTGTGAGGTGTTATTTATGGTAGATAACATATGTGCTTTAGCTACTCCTTATGGTACTGGAGCTATTGCAATTATTCGCTGTAGTGGCCCCGAGGCTATAAGCTTAGTAAACCAAATATTTAAAGGGTGTGATTTAACAAAGGCTTTATCTCATACCATCCATTATGGACATATTATGGATGGTAAGGAAGTGGTAGATGAGGTTTTATGTAATGTGTTTATTTCCCCAAAATCCTTTGATGGAGAAAACATGGTAGAAATCAACTGTCATGGAGGAGTACTCGTCACCAATAAAATAGTGCAAGTATTATTGCGTAGTGGATTTCGTCTTGCCGAACCAGGAGAATTTTCTAAAAGAGCTTTTCTAAATAAACGATTGGATTTAACTCAAGCAGAAGCTATTATGGATATTATTCATGCGGAAAATAGTATTGCATTAAAGGCAGGACAAAATTCTTTAAAACAATCTACAACAAAATTGATTCAGACATTTAGAAATCAATTATTAGATATATTAGCAAAAATAGAAGTTAATATCGATTATCCTGAATATGAGGATAGCATTACAGTCACTCAAGAATATCTTTTACCAGTGTTAAAGAATATGCGTAAGGATATGAATGAAATCTTAAAGAACTCTAGCATAACAAACTTGGCAATACACGGAATTAAAACAGCAATTGTTGGAAAACCCAATGTAGGGAAATCCAGTCTATTAAATATGCTTCTAGATGAAGATAAGGCAATTGTAACAGATATACCAGGAACAACAAGAGATTTAGTAGAAGGGTCTTTAACCATAGGAAATTTAACGCTTCATTTAATAGATACAGCAGGTATCCGTAAGAGTGAAGATATAGTTGAACAGATAGGTATAGAAAGAAGTGCAACGGCAATTCAACAAGCAGATTTGGTTTTAGTTGTATTTGATGCTTCTCGTCCATTAGATGATGAGGATAGAAGCTTATTAGAATTAACAAAAGATAAGCCTAGAATTCTTGTTGGAAACAAGATGGATCAAACTCAGAAACTATTTTTAGATAATTTGATATTGATTTCAGCTAAAGAAAAAAAGGGTATCGATATTTTAGCTGATGCTATAGTAAAAGAAACCAGCATTGATCAAATTGATATTGATGAAGGAAAGTTTTTGGCAAATCAGCGCCAAATTCATTTGATGACGCGTGCAGAAACTGCGTTAAATCAAGCATATCAGGCTTGTATAGATGGACTGGATGTAGATTTGATAGAAATAGATTTAAAACAAGCGTTTGATGATTTGGGAGCTATAACAGGTGAAGCTACACCAGAAGAATTAATTACAGCATTATTTACAAAATTTTGTTTAGGAAAGTAGGAAGAAAAATGGGAACATTAGTAATTGTTGGTTCACAATGGGGAGACGAAGGAAAAGGAAAAGTTACAGATTATTTAGCTCAAGAAGCAGATGTTGTTGTACGTAGCCAAGGTGGAAATAACGCAGGGCATACTATCCTTTTTGACGGTCAGAAATTCGCTTTGAGAAGTATCCCTTCAGGCATATTTAATCCAAATATTAAAAATGTTATGGCAAATGGAATGGTAATTGATCCAAAACAAATGTTAGAGGAGCTTCGCGGATTGGAAGAAAGAGGAATAAAAAAATACCAGTTATTTATTTCTAATCGCGCTCATGTTGTTCTTCCTTATCACTCAGCTTTGGATGGGGCTTTTGAACAATTTAAAGGAGACAAAAAGATAGGAACTACCAAACGTGGTATTGGACCTGCATATGCTGACAAGGCCAATCGTATCGGAATTCGGATGGGAGAATTTATAGAACCTCAAGTATTTAAGGAGCAACTAAAGGTAACTTTAGAAATAAAAAATATGGAGCTTAGAATGCTAGGGCTAGAGGAATTTGATTTTGATGCTGTATATAAAGAATATACAGAATATGCATGTCAACTTAAGCATTATGTCTGTGATACAGCTTTGTTATTAGAAGAAGAAATTGAGAAGAATTCTAAAATTTTGTTTGAGGGTGCTCAGGGAGTTATGCTATGCTTAGATCATGGAACCTATCCATATGTTACATCTTCTTCACCAACAGGAGCTTCTGTTCCTTTGAATAGTGGTGTGGCTCCTAGATATATTACAGATGTCTTAGGAATCTGCAAGGCGTATACTACACGTGTTGGTGAAGGGCCTTTTCCTACGGAATTGGAAGGAGATTTAGCAACCTATATTCGTGAACGTGGTCATGAATATGGAACTGTAACAAAGCGCCCAAGAAGAGTAGGATATTTAGATTGTGTGGCTTTAAATTATGCCAGAAGAATATCAGGAATCAATCATTTGGCCTTAATGCTGTTTGATGTTCTAAGTGGGTTAGATACAGTAAAAATATGTTATGCTTATGAATTAGATGGAAAGAAAATTGAGACTATCCCTGCAACAACCTATGACTATACTAGAGTAAAACCTCTCTACATTGAACTACCAGGCTGGAAGGAGGACATAACACATGTCACATCCTTTGAGCAATTACCAGTAAATGCTCAAAACTATATTCGTAAAGTAGAAGAATTGACCAAAGTAAAAGTATCTTTATTCTCTGTAGGTCCAGACCGTAAACAGACTATTTTATTGGAAGAGTTATTTAAATGATGAAACCAAAACTTTTGATATCTGCATGTTTATGTGGCAAAAATACAAAATACAATGGCGGGAATAACTTGCTTTCTAGATTGCCTGAAATAGAAGAAAAATTTGATTTATATCTTATATGCCCTGAGGTTATGGGGGGATTGAGCACTCCTAGGGATCCAAGCGAAAATAGAGGCGATTTAGTATTTTCCGATAAGGGAAAGGATGTCACAAGAGAATTTAATTTGGGTGCACAAAAAGCGTTAAATATTGCATTGGAAAATCATATAAATATAGCGCTTTTAAAGGAATCATCTCCATCTTGTGGGTCTCATAAAGTTTATGATGGAACTTTTTCAGGTGTTAAAATATCTGGGCAAGGCGTTGCCGCAAAGCTTTTGAAAGAGCATAAAATAAAAATTTTTAGTGAAGAAGAAATTGATTTGCTTTTACAAGATAAATAAAGTTTTTGTTTATAAATAAAGAAAACTTAAAAAGGGTGTGTCGGTTTTATGTAGATATCACCCTTTTTTAAATTCTATTTTCAAATAATTGGTGTTGAATAAAAATTATGTTTGTGGTAAAATTCGATTTCGAGGTGGTAAAAAATGAAAACAATATTAGTTACAGGAGGAGCTGGATATATAGGTTCCCACACAGTATTAGCATTGTTAGAAAAGGGCTATGAAGTTGTAGTTATAGACAATTTAGTAAATTCATCAAAGGAATCCCTAAAAAGAGTAGAGAAGCTCGCAGGAAAGAATGTAAAGTTTTATGAGAACGATTGTTGTAATATAAAAGACTTTGAGAAAGTATTTAAAGAGAATCATATAGATGCAGTAATCCATTTTGCAGGCTTAAAGGCAGTAGGAGAATCTGTGGCATTACCATTAAGATATTATGATAACAATCTAACCTCTACATTAAATCTTTTAAATTTAATGTGTAAATATGAGGTATATAACCTAGTGTTCTCCTCTTCAGCAACCGTGTATGGAGATCCAAAGAGTGTACCAATCTATGAAGATTTTGAGCTTCATGTATTTAATCCATATGGAAGAACAAAGCTAATGATAGAAGATATCTTGAGAGACTTAGCGAAAGTAAATCCAAAGTTCAATATAGCCTTATTAAGATACTTCAATCCAATTGGAGCACATCCATCAGGGTATATAGGAGAGAATCCAAATGGAATACCAAATAACTTGGTACCATATATAACGCAAGTAGCAGTTGGAAAATTAAAGGAATTAGGAGTATTTGGAAATGATTATCCAACTCCAGATGGAACAGGAGTAAGAGATTATATCCATGTATGTGATTTAGCAGATGGACATATTCTAGCATTAAATAAGCTATTTAGTGGAAGTGGACTTGTTACCTATAATTTAGGAACAGGAAATGGGTATAGTGTATTAGATGTGTTACATGCAATGGAGAAGGCAGTTGGAAAACCAATTCCATATGTAATCAAGCCAAGAAGACCAGGAGACATTCCAGCATGTTATGCATCACCAGAAAAAGCGTATAAGGAATTAGGGTTTAAAGCAAAGTACAGCATAGAAGAGATGGCAAGAGATGCATGGAACTGGCAGAAAAACAATCCAAACGGATATGAAAACGAATAAGATTTCCCCTCTTAGTGAAAAACTAAGAGGTTTTTCTTTATGAAACGAAATAATTTTTAAATTGATACATAG
>JAIDMV010000240.1 GCA_029050385.1 Anaeroplasmataceae bacterium
GTCTATATTAGGATTTTTTAATAGACAGTGTTTTTTTATTAAACAGGAAAACGGGTATGCCTTAGATTATCCGAATCAATTTCGTAAGCTTTTAACTTTGAAGACAATGCTGATGGAAGAAGGAAGCAGTAAAAAAATACCTTTAGCAGTGGATGTAGATGGAAGTCATATCAGCTTTGAGGCAAAGGAAGGAAGGCTTATTGTTTTAACAGGAGATACCACAAGTGGGATTAAGACATTTATCCGAAGCTTAGTTTTAAGTATTTTAATAAAAAATATTAAGTATAGTGATATCTACTTTTATGATTTTGAACATGAATTTCCTCAAATGAATAAAGATGGCTTTTTGTATGTCAACAATGAGAAGTCTGCATCTATCGCCTTAGATGAAGCCTTTAGTGAATATGAACGAAGAAATGAGGTTCTAAAGTATTTTAATTGTGACAGCATAGAAGAAGCAAATGCACAAATCAAAAAATCTAATCTTGAGATGGAACCACTATTACCCCAGTTTCATTTTTTATGCTTAGATATGGCTAGTATCTCTGCTAGTTTATACCAGAAGATTACTTATGCAATTCGTTTTTCTGCACGTGCAGGTATGACTATGATTATTGTTGCTAGAACTAAAAATGCACTTGCTAAGCTAGAGATGAATAAGTGTGATATTATCGCCTTTAATATGAGTGATGTTTCCACTTCTGTAAAGCTTTTTGGTTCTGATATGGCGTGCAGACTACAAAAAAAAGGTGATGTCCTCATTAGAAAGGATGGCACCTTATATCATGGACAAACACCTTATGTATCTGTAGCTGACTTTGAGAAAATCAAATTCTAGCTTTGTTTTAATTTATTTAAATATTCCTTAACTCCGCGTTCATAAGCTCCTGTATCCTTTGGCTCGTAATAAACCTTATCGATAAGATCATCAGGTAGATATTGTTGTTTGACATAGCCACCTTTAAAATCGTGCGGATATTGGTAAGTATATTTATGGCTTTTTAATTCTTTATTTAGGATATGTGGAGGAATTTGCATAGAAGTCATTTGTTCTAAATCTGCTAAAGCAGCATCAATTGCCAGATAGGCAGAATTACTTTTAGGAGAAGTAGCTAAATCTAGGGCAGCATAGGATAGAGGAATTCTTGCCTCAGGCAAGCCCACCTCTAAGGCTGTATGACATGCAGCATAAACTCTAGGACCAACACTTGGATTTGCAAAGCCTACATCCTCATATGCTAAAATCATCAAACGTCTAGCAATGAATTCTATATCTTCAGATTGCAATAGTCTTGCAAGATAGTGGACTGCAGCATTCGGATCACTTCCACGGATGGATTTAATCATTGCAGAAGCAATATCGTAATAGCTTTCGCCTTCCTCATCAATGGCGAAGCTTTTTTTCCCAATTAAGGCTTTTACATTATCTAGAGTAATTTCTTCTTCCTCAAGCATATTTGCAATTTCTAGCATGTTTAAACTAGAACGAACCTCACAGGAAGACACGATTGCAATATATTCTAAGATATCTTCAGAAATAGGCTTCATCTTTTCCTGTTCAATTGTTTTCTTTAGCAGCTTGATAATATCTTCCTTTGTGATTTCATTTAGACGATAAATATGTGTTCTAGAACGAATGGCAGGGTTGATTGCCCGATAAGGATTTTCGGTTGTTAAGCCAACAATGGTTAACGCACCAGATTCTACAAACGGAAGAAGAAAATCCTGAACATCCTTTTTCATTCTATGAATCTCATCAATAATCAATATAACATTTTGATAGAGTTTTGCAGCCTCTGCAATTTCTTTAAGCTTTGCTTTGTTATCAATGGAAGCATTATAATGATAGGAATTTAGAGCATAGTAGCTTGCAATCACCTCCGCAATAGAGGTTTTCCCGCATCCTGCAGGTCCATATAAAATCATAGAACAAAGCTGATTGGCAGAAAGCATTTTTCTGATGACACCCTTAGGTCCAACCAAATGATCCTGCCCAACAATATCATCAAATGCTTTTGGTCTTATTCGATAAGCTAATGGTTTCATATACATCACCTATTGCTTATTGTATCATATTTATGCGATTTTTAAAATAATTTCTTAAGATTAACGCCAAGCATACCGCCAATTCCTGAAAGTAATACACTTATGAAGAAAGGTAAAATCTGAAATTCAAATTTTCCAGTACATAAAAAATAAACTAAGGCAATGAGAAAGAAATGAAGAAGTCCTACAAATAGTCCTACAATAAGACCTTTTTTATGAATTGCATTAGCATAGGTAAATCCTAACATCATATAGGCAACGCCACCAATAACTAACTTTACGATTAAGTTAAAGTCCTGACTGGTTTTGTTGATATAGACAGTATAGATTATAGTTGCTACTGTTAAATATAATACTAAAAATAAATAAATTTTGATACCACTTTTAACCTTTTGTTTCATATAATTCACCAGTTAAATATATGAATAGGAATTATATTTTATGTTAAAAATAACTTTAGGTGAATACAAGTGAATTATGGGATATTATTATTAAAGATTACAGCTATCTTTTTTTGTTTAATTTTGGTGTTAAGAATATTAGGAAAGCGTGAGGTTGGAGAGTTATCTATTTTCGATTTGGTTGTCCTTTTGATTATTGCAGATATTGGAGCCTTAGGAATAGATAATGATCAGTTTATTCTTCCAAGTTATTTTTGTGTGTTTGTTTTAGTTGTACTTCAAAAGCTATTAAGCTTATTATTAATCAAGTGTGCTTTCTTTAGAAATGTCATTGATGGTTCACCCACAACGATTGTGTTAGATGGAAAGCTTTTAATTCAAAATATGAAAAAGGAACACTATACCGTAGATGATTTAGTGTCCCAAATGCGTGTTGAACATATTATGGATATTGATGAAATTAAGCTTGCTATTTTAGAAACAAATGGAACCTTGTCGATTTTTAGAAAAGAACGCTTTGATGAGATTAAGCTTCCAGTGATTATGAGTGGTCAGATTATTAAAGACAGCTTAAAGCTTTTAGAATGGGAATATGAAGAATTTATGAAAAAGCTAGAGAAGCATCATTTAAATCACAAGAAGATTATTTATGCATCTTTGCATAAGAATACTTTCTATTTTTACTATAGAAAAGATAAAAAAGAACCAGAGCTAACAGGCCACATAGTAGAGTTGAGATAATTAAAGTGAATAGACTTTTGTGAAAGTAATTCATCGAAAGATATAGAACAACAATTCCTGCTAGAGGCAACAATCGTTTCACACTTGGTTTGAAATGTACTGCTTGATTGGCAAAGAAAAGTAGCAGACTGAATTTCAACATATTTCCGATGACGATACTTGTTAAGAATCCGGATTTCCCATAAAAATAAGTTAATATAAATACTAATCCTAACGTTACTGTATAAGAAGCTATGGAGCATACCAATAGCTTTTTTTCTTTTTTGTAGGACTGAAGAATAGAGATAAGGATTGGATTAAAATAAGAGAACAGATAAAATATGGCAAGCTTTTCTACAATAGGATAAGCACTAGAATCCTTATACATCAAATTTAATGTTTCTTTAGCATAAAATAAACTCAAGACTAGATTGGAAGCTGCAATTACCATAGAAAGGAAGAAAGCCTTGGATAAGATTTGATGTAGTTCAGGCTTTCCTTGATTTTTTGTAATTTTAGGAAAGGTATATTTTGTGATGCTATAAATTCCGAACTGGGCAAATAGCAATAGAGGAACTGCATAAGAGCAGACTTGCGTATAGTATAGGGTGGACTCATAAATATTCACGCCATTTAAGCTCATTGCATAGTAAAATATAAGTGGCTCAAGATAGCCTGTTATGGTTACTGCAAGCTGATCAAGAGTCAGAGGAAGAGCTTGTTTTAATATGTTTTTTTCATAACCGTTTGTCTCTACCATACGGTAAGCAAATTTATGCTTTTTCTTCACTTTGAAAAACAGATAAGTAAAGGAAACTACTTCAGAAAGCATTAATGCCATAAAGCACATAAAAATCTTAAATTCTAAACTTTGTTTTGCAAAAATAAAGAGCATAGAAAATGTCAAAGTGAACTTGGCAATTTGCTCATAAAGATTAGAAAAATAAGGTGTTTTAAAATTATTGTTTGCTTCTAAATAGCCTTTAAATAAACCAGAGGTGTTAGATAAATAGATTAAAGGAATACAGATTAAAAGAGGATAGTAAATAAAGCTATTTTGATAAATTAGCTTATAAAGCGGAAAAGAAAACAGAAGTATAATAGAAATTATAGAAGAGGAAATAAAGGTAATGCGAAAGGCAGATTTTAATATAGTTCTTGAACTATTTAGCTTTGCAGATATATTTTGATTGACTACAGTTTGAATGGATAGGGAGGATAAGCATAGAACTAAACTCAGGGTTGGAAATACAAAGGACATAATTCTCATACCCTCTATGGTTAGTATTCTTGTGAGTAAAATCTTGTAAACTAGACCTAAAATCTTAATTGTAGTACCTACAATTAGAATAACTTCGATATTTGTTAACT
>JAIDMV010000241.1 GCA_029050385.1 Anaeroplasmataceae bacterium
GTGAATATATTGATTAAAGCAGGGATGAATCAAGCGTCCTTAGCTGATCTATTTCATATTTCCTCAGGCAGAGCCTATTATATGGTAAAGAATGCCAAGGAACATTCTTTAGAAACAATTGAAAGACACCTAGAACAGCTGAATACTCTAGATTACCAAATTAAAACAGGGAAAATAGATGGGAATATAGGTTTAGAACTATATTTTTTAAGATAATGGAGACTTATTGTCTCCTTTTTCTATTGACAATTCTCTATATTCGTTGTACTATTTAGATAGAACAAGGAGGCGGTATTGTGGAATGGCGAAATGATAAGGCCATTTATTTACAAGTAATAGAACTATTTAAAAGAGATATTATTTTAGGAAAATATAAGCCAAAGGATAAAATTGCCTCTGTAAGGGAATATGCTGTCAAGTTAGGAGTTAACCCAAATACAATTGTCAAGGTCTATGATATATTAACAGAAGAAGGGTTGATTGAAGCACAAAGTACCCATGGGTATTTTATTACAGAGAGAGAAGAAATTTTAAATCAATTAAAACCAGAGTTTGCAAAAGCCTACTGTAAAGAATTCTTATCTCAAATGAATAGCATTGGATATCTGAAGAAAGAAGCAATAGAGCTTTTAAAAAAGGAGGAAGAGTGATATGGTTTTAGAATGTGTTGACGTAGTGAAACGCTATGGTTCAAAGGAAGCCTTAAGAGGAGTCACACTAGAGCTAGAGGCTGGGAAAATTATTGGGCTATTAGGCCCTAATGGAAGTGGTAAAACAACATTGATTAAAATTATCAATGGTATATTACAAAAGAATTCAGGTAGTGTAAAGATTTGTGGATATCCTGTTGGAGTAGAATCTAAAAAGCACATTTCTTTTTTGCCAGAACGAACCTATCTCAATTTGGATATGAGGGTTAAAGAGTGTATTCAAATGTTTCAGGATTTTTACGAGGATTTTGATACTGTTAAGGCTTTTGATCTTGTGGAAAAGCTTCACATTGACCCAAATGAGAAGATGAAGCATCTTTCTAAGGGAACAAAGGAAAAAGTTCAACTCGTCTTGGTAATGAGTAGAAATACAGATTTATACATCTTAGATGAACCTATTGCTGGTGTAGACCCTGCAGCTAGAGATTTGATTTTAAATTTGATTATGTCTAATTTGAATCCAAATGCTTCTTTATTGATTTGTACACACTTGATTCATGATATTGAATCTATTTTAGATGATGTTGTATTTATTAATGAAGGAAAAATACTTTTACATCGTAATGCTGATGAGCTTAGAGCGGAATATAATGGCAGCATTAATGATGCATTTAGGGAGGCGTTCAAATGTTTCTAAAGGTTTTTAAATATGATTTTAAAGCAATCTTTTTTAAATTTTTACCTATCCTTGCAATCTTTCCAGTAGTTGCGGTTGTTATAAGAATTTTGAGTTTGCTAGATGTTGATGGAAATTTATTTGTGGGAATGATTTGGGGAGGACTGAATGTTTTATTCTTTTTAGGATTTGTGTTAATATCTATCTATACTTTGGTTATCTGCATTGTTCGATATACAAAGTCGTTATTTAGAGACCAAGGATATTTAACACATACGCTTCCAGTGAATAAGCACCAGCTTTTACTTTCTCAAATTCTTGCAGATGTACTTATGGAATTTATTTCTGTACTTGTTGTGGTTTTGTGCTTTTTTATCGCTTATTATACGCCATCTCTTCTTGCAAATATTTTGAAAGCTATCAATGAGATTCTAGAGATATTTATCCCAGTTGAAGAGTTTTACAAAATATTTGGTGGAACGATTGCATTAGTTATTATCTATAGTATTGTTTCCTTCCTTCAAAGCTTATTTATCATCTATACAGGAATAGCAATTGGGCATTCCTTTCCTAAAAATAAGGGAATCCTTTCTGTGGTTTTCTGTATTGCTATAAATTATGGGCTTAACATTGTGACAGGTATCACAAGTCTTATTGTTGGGGCAGTTGGCGATTTTGTGATATTAGGTGTAACAGACTTTGCAAATATGGCAAATCTTTATTTGACAATTAGCATTATTGAAAGTATATTGATTTGTGTAGGGGCATATTTCTTTGATATTTATTTGATGAAGAATAAATTGAATTTGGAATAGAAGAAAACAAAAAAAGACACTGCGGTGTCTTTTTTGTTTTTAGTATTTAGAAAAATTTATTACTTTAATGTATTTACTGCAGTAGCTAATTCTGACTTATGTCTAGCAACATAGTTCTTATGAACGATATGCTTAGCTTGAGCCTTATCTAATTTCTTATAAGCATAGGCTAATGCAGTTGTAGCCTTTTCTAAATCCTTAGCTTGAACAGCAGCTAGTACAGATTTCATAGCAGTTTTTAATGATGATTTGAAAGCCATATTTGCTTGTCTTGCTTTTTCATTTGTCTTTACACGTTTGATTTGTTGTTTAATGTTTGCCATAATTTCACCTCCGACAACCAAATGCATTAAACATTATACCATTTCAATTTATTGAATGCAAGAAAAAAATAAAAATATGCATAGTTAAATTTAAAAAAATAGATAATATGTATAGGTGAAAGTATGAAAAATAGAACAGATATGGCAGTAGAACAGATGCAAAGTGATTTTAAATACGATGTAGATC
>JAIDMV010000242.1 GCA_029050385.1 Anaeroplasmataceae bacterium
TACATAAATAATGTCACATTTAAAGGTATACTAAAAGTGTAAAAAAAACAGGATCATGTCCTAGCAAACTGAAATGAACTATGTCGATTGGACGTGATGCTCAAAATTTATAGTAAAAAAAAGTCAATTTTTGAGTCATTTTATAATGAATATTTCATGTAGAATTTCTTCGAAAAATAGACATCGAAAAATGAGATATTTTATATTAAAAAATTAAGAGCCTAAAAATGCGTCTGTGGTTTTGACACATTAACCTAAAACACCTAAAAAAGTAGTAATCCACAATTTATGTGCTTTTCCACAGATAATCAATATTTCGCAGAATTTCCACGTATTTTAATGGTTAACATAATATATATTATAGGAAGTAAATTGCATTTTGAAAAAGGGCTTCTTTGCATTTGAAAAATATATTCATCTGTATTCTTGATGTTATTTTTTGACCAATATTTGAGGTGTTTAAGTGATTAAACACACTCACTTTTATAGAATTGATGTAGTTTGACAAAGAAAGCTAAATTCTATTAGCCATCGACAAATCATTTTATGGATATTTATCCGCTTTACTGTCTAAAAACCTCATATTCATGGTTTTTGCCTCTTCTTTTGTATTGTCGAAAAAAAGTGTCCTTCTTCCTCTTCTCTTTTTTAAAAAGGGGGATTTCGTTTTGCCTTTCATTTGCAGAGCTGAACGTGTCCTGCCAAAAATAAAAAGGAAGATTGCTCTTCCTTAATGTTTGTCTGTGAGATAGTCAAATATGCTTACTTGTCGATTGCTTGGATCAAAGGTCTCATCATCTATTATTCTTATCCAGGTTGCAGACCGACCAGTTCCGTTTGGACGAATCTTGTTTTCTTTTTTGAGATTTTCTAAAGCTCGATTGATGGTAGAATCAGATAAGTATGGATTCTTAATTCTGATTTCTTCCTTAGTGAATACATTGCCCATCTTAAGAATTGAGCTTTCAACACTTTCAATTTTTTTGATGCTTTTGTCAAAGCTATATATAGATCTTTTAGATTCAATCTCATTGTATCCTTTCAATAATAACTGGATGGTTAAGCGATTGAGGATAGCTGTTTGGGCAAATCCTGTTTCCCAATTGAAGCTGGCAGATACTACTGCACTCTTGAATTCCTCCTCATGATTTAAATAAAGTTCAAAGAAGCTTATGTATTTAAAAACATTAAATCTTTCTCTAAATAATAAACAGTAATAAATCAGTAGGCACATGAATTCATTTTCATCATTGAAAATTTTGACGTTTGAGATGTCAACAAATAGGTTGGTTGCTAGTTGAGTTCCTTCTACTTGATTGCTTTTCATTAGCTTCTTATAAAGGTTTAAAAGTTCCTCAAAAGTATTCCTTAAAGATACTCTTTTTTTCTCTCTTAAAAGGTTCACTTGAACCTCCTCAATTCGAGTACCAAATCCTACCTCTTTTACACTCCCGAAAATGCGCTTGGCAAGGGCTAAAAATTCATTTGATGTGAGCTCCAAATCATTTCCTCTAGACTGAAGAATTTTGAATACTTCTTTGAGGTTTGCAAGAATCTTTTCGTCGTTCGTTTTTGGAGTGCTATTCTTTTGAATTATAAGTCTAGATCTATTCTCCGTTATTTGTAAATTTAACACTTTTGCAGCAAAGAAAGTATCCTTTTCTATAGTGTCTTTAATGATAGTTTGCATATCTGTTTTAAAGATGTCCTCATAGTAGAAATCTTTTCCTTTAAATCGATAAAGATTGGTTAAGTCCATCACGAGATCACTTGGATAACTGATTCGTTGCATATTCTCTAGGCTGTACATTTTATCACTTCCTATTTTCTACTAAATTATAACAAAAAAAGACCTATAAAACAAGTCATTTTACATAAGAAAAAGAACGCAGATTGCGTCCCTTAAATTAGCACTTATCTTTTGTGTAGAAAATGGAATCTCCTATGAATTCTCTTATAATAGAATTACATGGAATCCACTTGTCAGAAATATCAGTAAAATACTTTAAAAATTTAACTAAACGATTAGCCTGTATGAAGTATGGACTTTCACTATCTACAGCCTCTAAAAGTGGTAATGCATGCTTCTTAAGTACACATAGTTCATAAGACAACTCTGAGTTAAATACGAAGTCTGCATTAGACTGATGCGGATAGATCCACTTGAATTCTCCTCTTCTTACACTAGGCCACATTTCAAGTGTCTGTTCACAGCTAGAATTTCTTGTTTCAAAGTCTCTAACCATTCTTCTAATCAATCTAATATCTGATAACGAAATAGGGTTGTGATCATCTATGTGAAGCTGAGCTTGTGGAGCAATATAGACCTTGAATTTTAGTTCTGAAGGAATAGATGGGGTTAATTCATCATTTAACGCGTGAATTCCTTCAATCATAATTGGCTGGTGTTTACCAAGCTTTACTGGCTTTCCAAAGCTTCTAGCTTGTGTTTTGAAGTTATATTTAGGTAAAGCAACCTCTTCTCCATTAATTAGTTTGTATATTACCTCATCAAAAAGCTTACGATCTAGTGCATCAATATGCTCGAAATCTGGTTTTCCATATTCGTCAATAGGGGCCATATGGCCTTGGTTATAAAAATCATCTACACTAATCATTAATGGATCGATACCTAAAGATTTTAATTGGATTTTTAAACGATTGGTGAAGGTGGTTTTTCCACTTGAAGATGGACCAGCTACTGCAATTAAGCGTAAGGTATCAATATCACGTGCTATCTTTTCTCCTAAAGCTGCAAGCTGATTATTATGACGTGTTTCACAGATATTGATAAATTCTAAAGCCTTTCCTTGTTCTATGATTTCATTCATCTGAGATATATAGCTAGCCGTTGTGATATTTCCCCATCGATTGGCCTCTCTTAAAGCATTTTGGAATACTCTTTCGTCCTCAAATGGTGGAATTTCTCCTTTGTTTTCTGCACGTGGATACTGAATAATGAATCCAGGTGCATATAATCTAAAATTGTATGCTTTTATATAGCCTGTAGATGGTAGCATATAACCAAACATATAGTTTCTATAGCCACCACATTCATACATATGAACTGTAGATTCTTTTCTGTAGGTTAAAATCTTGGCTTTATCCTTAAAACCAATTTCATTATAGTATTGATTTGCTTCTTCCTTTGAGATACTGAAACGTTTGATTGGTAAATCCTGAGCGATAATATTATCTAATTCAGCTTTTATTTTGTCTAAATCTGTTTGCATAAACGCATGATTAATATTGGATATACTAGCAAAGATGGATCTAGATACGCTGTAGTTAAAAATTACTTTCGCTTTAGGATAAATTCTTTGAATGGCCATAATTACTAAGTATCTAAGAGTAGATTGATAGATTGTGGTTGCTTCTGTGTCTGTTAAAGTTAGAAGTTCTACTTTACAATCTTTATCAATGATATAATCTAATTCACGAATTCGATTATTTATTTTAGCAGCTTGATATTGATATTTATCTCCTTCTATAAGCTCCGATACACGTATTGGTTCTTCTTTTGTTATTGTCTTGCCTTGAATTTGTATTTTCATTATAATTCCTCCTTTTCAAATTCATAATAGTTTCACTAAAAAGATTTAATAATTTCAATTATTATATAATAATAAAATAATAACCAAATAATCTAGTTTTTAAGACTACTTGTCTTTTGAAATTTTTTTCTTCGGTATCGTGGGTATCAATTATAGCATATTCAGAAAAAAAATGCTAGCATTAAAAAGTTGTTTTATATTTGTACATGATTTATTGGAAAAATATACTCAAAAAACGGCGCATTTTGAGCAATCGAGATTTGTATTTACCCGTAATGCTAATTTTCGATCTCTAGTTTTGCATTTGGTTAAAAATTGAACTGAATTGATT
>JAIDMV010000243.1 GCA_029050385.1 Anaeroplasmataceae bacterium
TTGGTAAGATGGCACTTTTTTACCGCAAGAAGATGAAGAAAAAACCAATGCTTATTGCTGCCGATATTTATCGTCCTGCGGCAGTAGATCAGCTTGTTACACTAGGTAAGCAAATTGATGTTCCTGTATTTGAGATGGGAACTAAGGTATCTGCCCAAAAGATTGTAACAGAGGGTTTAAAGAAAGCCAAAGAGGAAGGCTATAACTTAGTTTTCATTGATACTGCAGGTCGTTTAGAGATTAATGAAGAATTAATGGATGAACTTAAGGATATTGAAAAGATTGCATCTCCACATGAGATTTTACTTACTGTAGATGCAATGGCAGGTCAAAATGCAGTAAATGTAGCATTAGCTTTCCATGAAAAACTCAATATCACGGGTTGTATTTTAACAAAACTTGATGGTGATACTCGTGGTGGTGCTGCTCTTTCCATTAAAGAAATGACAGGAATTCCAATTAAGATTATGTCTACCGGTGAAAAGCTTGATGCTATGGAAATCTTTTATCCAGACCGTTTGGCAGATCGTATTTTAGGTATGGGTGATGTTCTTTCCTTAATCGATACAGTTACAGAAAACATAGATGAAGAAGAAATGAAATCTATGGCTGAAAAGATGATGAGTAACTCCTTTAACTATAATGATATGCTCAAGCAGTTTAAGATGATAAAGCGCATGGGATCCATCTCTAAGATTCTTGGTTTTCTTCCTGGTATGAGAAATATCAAGCAAGCAATGGCTAATGTGGATGATAATGCCTTAGATAAAATTGAATGTATCATATTCTCTATGACTGAAAAGGAAAGAAGTCATCCTGAATTGATTGATAGAGATTATAAGCGTAGAGAAAGAATTGCCAAAGGCTCTGGTAGAACGATTCAAGAAGTAAATCAGCTTAGAAGCTCTTTAGAAAATATGAAAAAGACAATGAAGCAAATGAATAATATGTCAGAAGCAGATGCTATGCGTATGCAGTCTCAAATGAAAAACGGCAATTATTCTGGAATGGCTCAGCCTAAGGTTCATAAAGGAAAAGGCAAGGGTAAAGGGAATTTTAGATATTAATGAAAAATCCATGAGTATATCATGGTTTTTCACATTTTAGGAGGGTCCTATGAAAATTGCGATTATTGGTTTTAGTGGCACAGGAAAATCAACCTTGGCAAGAAAGCTTGCTAAATTTTATTCTATTCCAGCATTACATTTGGATGCTTGCCATTTTAAACCAAATTGGGAAGAGCGAACAGATGAGGATATGACCTCAATTGTATCTGAATTCTTGGCTAAAGAAAATCAATGGGTTATAGAAGGAAACTATATCCGTATCTGCAAAGAAAGATTTAAAGAAGCAGATTTAGTCATCTATTTAGCTTATAATCGCTTTGCTTGTCTTAGAAATGTGATTCATAGATATAAGACATTTAAAAATAAAACTCGTCCTGATATGGCAGATGGCTGTGCAGAAAAATTGGATAAGGAATTTGTTTCTTGGGTTTTTTAT
>JAIDMV010000244.1 GCA_029050385.1 Anaeroplasmataceae bacterium
TTAAGATATTCGGCAGCGTCAGATTTGTTTAAGAGACAGGTGATAATAGAGATTTCATGCTCAAAACTTGCACCGCCAAATATGATTCCTAATTTCATTAAATCAACCCCACTCTGTATAAATCTGGCACATCATTTTCAATCAATAACATACTATCCTTATATACCTCTGCTAACGTTAAAAACAAGCGATATCCCTCCATAAAATTTCTAACTAAATAAACCTCTTTATTATAACTCTTTAGCTTACGATATAAGCTATTTGTTTGATAAAAGCCAATTAATATTGCTATATCTGTGCTATTCACAATGTATTCGATTAAACTAGAAAATAATTCTTTTTTATATTTTCCAAGCTCTACCATCCCAGGTGTTAAAAGAACGCGTTTGTTTGGATGATTCTTTAGGATATTTAAAGCTTCTATAAAGCCTTGATAATTGCTGTTAAAGGAATCATCTAACAAAATATAGTTACTCATTTTTTTAACCTCTAAACGATTCTTCTCTGTAGTAAAGGATACTACTCCTCTTTCTAAAACTGACAGATCGCAACCTAATTCATAGACATACGCTAAGACTCCAGTTAAATTTAAAAGCTGATGCTTTCCCACTAAATTTGTTTTAAAATGTGCTAAAAGAATATCGTCTTTATAAAAATCAAATTCTTGATTGCTAATATTTCTAGCCTGATAAGTTCCATAATTCAATCCATAACTGATAATATGTATATTAAATTCAATTGGGTAATTCCTAATATATTCACAATCATAATTTAAAACAGCTGTACGGCATCCCTCTAATAAGCTCATTTTTTCATTGATAATTGCTTCTATACTCCCAAAGGTCTCCACATGCATATACCCTATTCCTGTGACAAAGCATACATCTGGATTCCCAATTTCCTTTAGTTTGGAAATATCCTTTTTATGAGATGCACCAAATTCTAAAACAATATTTTCATAAACATTTAAATCTGGAATAGTATTAATAAACTTAGATATCCCAAGCTCTGTGTTATAGCTTTTGGGTGTTGCTGTTGAAGAATAAAATAGACCTAATGCCTGATTCAATAATACCTTGGTCGAGGTTTTTCCAAAAGAACCTGTAATAGCGATTTTGTTTCCACGATACCCTTTTAGTTTTTCTTTAGTCTTACGAATATAAGGTCTATTGAGTAAATAAGCTAACCCTCGTTCCAACAATAAAACAGGAAGTAACGTAAACTCTAAAAACAACAACAAATATATTCCGACATATGGAATAAATCCAATTCCAAGATAAATTAGACTGAGAAAAATAACCCGAAGAATTCGTTTGGTAAACTTTAATCTGATTCTTGCAATCAAATAAAATATACTAAACAGACATATATAAATACTACAAATGAGAACAACAATAAATTCATTTTGAAGCATTCCTAAAATTAAAACAATACACGGAAATAAATCATAAAAAATGAGATTATAGATAAAATGCTTCAAATAAAGCTTAAACTGATAATG
>JAIDMV010000245.1 GCA_029050385.1 Anaeroplasmataceae bacterium
TTTCCATACATAGCTTTAACATCTTACGATTCTCTTTAAATTCCTTTTTTGCTTCTTGATACGAGAATAATGGCTGTATAGAATCACCAACAGCACAACTAACCGCCATAAGAATATACGCAATATAGGATAAAAGCGTATAAGCTGCTACTGCTTCATCTCCACCAAAGTGGGTACAAGTAATATTAGTAATCATAATAACTATTGAATAGGAATATGCAAGAATAAATGGTGCTAGGCTCGTCTTAAATATTTCTAGAAGCATTTCTTTTTTGAAATTTACTCCTTTTAACTCTTTAAAATAAGCTAATAAGCATACCAAAGCTCCTACCACTTGAGCCAAGACAGAGGCTAGGGCTGCCCCCATGAGTTCCATATTTAAAACATAAATCATAACATAATCTAGAATAAGGTTGGTGGCCATAGAGGCTAAGGAGGCCGCAGCGGCTAACTTGACTTTGCCAGAATTTTTCATCATAGGAATCAGCATCATGCCTAAAATTTGAAACACTCCGCCTGTTAAGATCATTTTTAAATATGTAATTGCATAAGAAAAGGAAGCATCCGTTGTCCCTAAAGCATGTAATAATGGTACACGAATAAAATAAAATATTAACCCAAAAAAAATTGCAAGAATAATGCCTAGGAGAAATACTGTAAGTTTAATTTGACTTGCCTGCTTATATTCCTCCATAGCTAATTTTTTCTGCATCAGTATACCTGCAGAAAGTCCTAAAGCCGAACCAATAGATTGTAAGAAAGCTGTAATGGGCCAAACAATATTAATGGCAGCTAGCCCTGCGTCCCCTATCTTTTGGCCAATAAATATGCCATCAATCATGGCATACATGCTCATGAGCACTGTAGCTACTAAGGAAGGGATTAGGTAGCTTGCAAACTTTTTCATACTACTTTACATCTTCCTTAGACTGAATGACTAAAACTCTTCCACCCTTCAGTGTAACAATGCCTCTATCTTCTGCAAGTTCGTTAGATATAGTTAATGGATCTGTATTTTTTAAGTCATAATTATTTAATGGATATTTAAATCCTTCTAAGGTAATAATTGTTTCTGACAAGGCAAAAAAGGAGATAAACTTATATTCTGTTTTTTTGATGCTGAAAGAGGAGTCCATAATATACATATGGGAATTATTATCCAACATTTCTACATGCTTATAGGTCTCCATCAGCATTAAATTTGCAATAAAATGCTCAATTCTTTTTCCCTGAATTCCACCTAAAATAATAATTCTAGAGGCATCCTTACAAAGCTTAAGGGCTGCACTAGTATCTGTATCATTCTTTTTGTCAGGCAACTGAATTACTTTTGTTTGAGATTCAATAAACTCTAATTTTTCTTGATCGATAGAATCAAAATCACCGATTGCTACATCCAATTTTATTCCATTTTTTAGTGCCTGATAAGCACCTTCATCTACACCTATGACATACTTATTCTTAAAATTAAACTTTGAATAATCCATATCATGACCTATGATC
>JAIDMV010000246.1 GCA_029050385.1 Anaeroplasmataceae bacterium
CTATTGTAGAAAAGCAGTTAGTAACTAAGTTATCACCTAATAATGCACAAGCTATAATGAAATATGCACATACACCAGCAACTGCACCAACAATCATCCAATCATTATCACTGCTATTCATAGCCATAGCAACAGAAATTCCAAATAGAACTGCAAAAGCACCAAGGCCTAGAACATAACCTAAGATTCTTCTAAATCTAACTTTTTTTGCATGTTCCTGTTCTTCATAACTTTTTTGTTCTCTACGAGCAACTTGAATTGCATTCCAGCAGTTTGGACAATATGGGCCTTCTTGTATTGTACGTCTTCCAACTCTTCTACTTCTAGTTTTTAATTGTGATGCAGGATACTGTTTGCCACAGCTACTACATACTCCCATAGGTTCTGCTGATACAGCTGTTACAGGTTCTGCTGGTATTTCTTCTGCAACTTCTTCTGAATGTGATTCTTCCTTTTCTGGTATATAATCATTATTTAAGAATTCATCTAATGATACATTAAATAATGATGATAGTTGTTTTAACGTGTCAATACTAGGTTCAACATCCTCATTTTCCCAACGAGAAACTGCCTGTGCTGTCACATTCAACTTATCCGCAACATCCTTTTGCGTTAATCCTAATTTTGTTCTTTGTTCTTTAATATTATTTCCAATTCCCATGTCTAATACCTCTCATCACAAATAGTTTATAATCATTCATTATAATTGTAAAACAATTTGTTGTTGTTTTCACTAAACATTTTGTTTATTTTGTAAACATTTTGTTGAAAATAGTTAAAAATAACACTTTTTTCAAGGCTTTTAACGCAATTTAGCTTTGTATACATAGTCCAAACGATTCAAAATAGATTTAACAAGCTTATCTACATCTTCTGTTTCTAAAGTCTTTGTAGGATCTTCAAATACAAGTTTAAATGCTAAAGATTTCTCATCAGCACCAACATTTTCTCCTGTATAAACATCAAATAATTCTACACAAGTTAATGTCTTTTTTCCTGTTTGTTTAATCAGTTTTGCAATGTCTTCTGCTGGAATATTATTTTTACATACAATCGCAAGGTCACGAACAATTGTAGGGAATTTATTTAAAGGCTGATAATGGAATGGCTTCACTTCCTTAATAATTTCCTCTAAACAAATTTCTAAAGCTACTGTGGTTCCCACTCCCATATCCTTACTGAATTTCGGATGAAGCTGACCTAATACACCAATCATCTTGTCCTGATAAACAATTGCAGCACATCTTCCTGGATGGAATGAGGCTACTCCCTGATAAGGGGTAAAGGAAACCTCTATATTCAACTTTTGGAATAAGGATTCTAAAATACCTTTTAATAAATAGAAACTAGCCTCTTGTTTTACTCCCTTCCACAAGTGAGAGGAATATAAACCTGATAATGCAATAGCAAGTTTTGTTTCTTCCTTATCTTTTGAGTATGTCTTACCAATTTCGAAGAAAGCAAGGTCTTCATTCTTACGTGCTTTATTGTAGCAGATTGCATCAATCACACCATTTAGCAAGCTTTGACGCATAACAGCACGATCTTCCGTCATCGGCATCAAAACACTGATTGGTTCTAATTCACAAGTTGTATAAAGGTTCAAATCCTTCTTCGCAATTAAAGAGTAAGATACTACTTCATTAAGTCCCATATTGGCTAGGATTTGGCGAATCAAACGAACTCGCTTTTGTGTATAAGTTAAGCCACCCTTATCTCTAGTTGCAGCTAGGGTAGTAGGAATATTTTCATATCCATAAATTCTTGCGACATCTTCTGCAATATCCTGAACAGATGGTTCTAAATCCATTCTGCGAGATGGAAGAGTTATCGTATATTCTAAATTGTTTTTTGTATAGGAATATTGTAAACGATTGAAGATATCCTCTACTTCTTCATTCGATAAATTCGTTCCTAAAATAGAATTTATCTTATGTGCTGTAACAGCGACAGCTTGAGGCTCAAGAACAACTTTAATATCACTTGCAACACCATCATAGATTTCAGCACCACATAATTCTTCCATTAGCTGTGCTGCATAATCTAGAGCGCGTTCTACACGATCATAATCAATCTTACGTTCAAAACGAATAGAGGATTCACTCTTTAATCCTAGTTTACTAGAAGTTCTTCTAATACATAGTGGATCAAAATATGCAGCCTCTAATATGATATTCTTTGTAGTCTCTTCTACCTCAGTTGTAAGACCTCCCATAACTCCCGCAACGCAAACTGCTTCATTTCCATTCGTAATCACAATGTCCTCATGATTTAAGGTACGCTCAATGTCATCTAATGTCTTAAGCTTTTCTCCATCATGAGCCATACGCACAACGATTTTATTTCCTAAACGATCTCCATCAAATGCATGTAGAGGCTGTCCCATTTCCATCAACACAAAATTGGTAATATCGACTACATTATTAATTGGACGAATTCCACTTGCAATTAATCTTGCTTTCATCCATTGTGGTGAAGGTGCAATCTTTACATTGGTTAAATATCTAGCATGATATTTATAACAGTTTTCTGTTTCAACAGTTACAGAAACAGGATTCTTTTTAGAGCTTACCTCAAAAGTAGGTTCAGTAGGTAAAACCTCTTGATTTAAAGCTGCACCTATATCATAAGCTGCACCCTCTATAGATAATAAATCAGAACGATTAGATGTTACATCTAAATCAATGATGGTATCATCCAAGCCTAGATAAGCTAAAGGATCTTCTCCTACTTGTGCTTCGTCATCTAAAAGGTAAATACCATTTTTAAATTCTTCATCCACATATTTTTCTTCAATACCTAATTCTTGTAAAGAACAAAGCATACCAAAGGATTCTACACCGCGAATCTTTGAAGGCTTAATTTTAAAATCGCCAGGAAGTACGGCCCCAGGTAAAGCTACAATTACCTTAACACCAGCTTTTACATTAGGCGCTCCACAGACAATCTGAGAAACCTCACCAGGCTTTACTTCCACCTGACAAACATGAAGGTGGTCACTATCTGGATGCATTACACATTCTAACACCTTACCAATAGATAATAAAGACGCATTAACTAGTTTTTTCATCGTTTCAATTTCACAAACATGAAAACTAATTTGCTTATATAATTCTTCATCAGAAATATGATCTAAATCTAAATAATCCTTTAACCAATTTTTAGAAATCTTCATCTTACTTAACCTCCTTAAACTGATTTAAGAAACGAATATCATTCGTATAAAAATTACGGATATCATCAATACGATACTTAAGCATTGTAATACGCTCAACACCAATACCGAATGCAAAGCCTTGAATCTCTTCAGGATTATAGCCGCACATTCTTAATACATTGTTGTTAACCATACCAGCACCCAATACCTCAATCCAACCTGAACCCTTGCAGACAGAACAACCTTTTCCACCGCAAAGTCCACAAGAAACATCTACCTCTACAGATGGTTCAGTAAATGGGAAAAAGGATGGACGAAGACGAATCTCACGTTCTTCACCAAACATCTTTCGTGCCATTTCAAGTAAGGCACCCTTTAAATCAGCCAAAGTAATATCCTTACCCAACACAAGTCCTTCAAATTGCATAAACTGATGAGAATGCGTTGCATCGTCTGCATCTCTACGATATACCTTACCTGGACAAACAATCTTAATTGGCTTACCTTTTTCAGCTAGCATTGTTCTTACCTGAACAGGTGAAGTCTGACTTCTAAGTAATATTTCAGGATTGATATAGAAGGTATCCTGCATATCTCTTGCTGGATGTCCCTTTGGAAGATTCAACTTTTCAAAACAATACTCATCTGTTTCAATCTCTGGTCCCTCTGCTATAGAATACCCCATACTGATGTATAAATCCTCTAAATCCATAATCGTTTGATTTAAGGGATGAATTCCACCTGTTGGTAAATGTACGCCTGGTAAAGTCACATCGATGGATTCACTTTTAAGCTTCTTTTCAATTACAGCATTTTCTATAGCCTGTCTTTTTTGTTCAAAGCGTTCCTCTAAAATCTGTTTAATCTTATTAGAACGCATACCAATTTCTTTTCTAGCCTCGATTGTCAAATCACGCATATTTGCCATCACTTGAGCAAGTGGCCCTTTCTTTCCAAGATAGTTGGCTTTCTTTTGTTGTAAAGCATTTAAATCATTAATGTCGTTTAATTCTGCATCTAATGAATCAACAACTTTATCTAACTGTTCTAATTCCTTCATTTTTTATTCCTCCTAATAAATAAAAAGTCCTTAAAAGATTTTACTCTTCTAAGGACGAAATTTTTCCGTGGTACCACCCTAGTTCTATATTTCTATAGCACTCATTTTTGGTTAACGCCCAACATACGGATGGTATTAACATCACTCCAAAGGTGAATTCACAAAGCTATTTATCTGAGGCTCTCACCTAACCCTCTTCTCTTATCATAACATCACTTTGTTACTAGTCCTTTATCTTCGTATTTCATATACGCTTTAATTCTATCAAAAATGAATTCATTTTTCAATCTTATTTTAATTTTTCTTGTTTTTTGTGTAATGTCTTTTTCATTTGGAAGTAGGAGAAAAATACACCAATAGCCCCAAATACTACAGCTAAAATCATATCCGTGATAAAACCACTTTTAATTTCATCATCTAACTCTATAAGTTCAAATAAAACAGTGAGTGGATTTCCCTCTAATCCATTTTCGGCCATGACTGATTTAACAATTAGAATGTAGACAAGAAGCATAGATATCACTACATAACATAAAGTCACTATAGCTGCTATAACAAACTTCATATTTGTAGCTTTACCTTTCATCTTATCATAACCCAATCCAGCTAAAATTGCGATTAAGAAAGCAATCCATCCAGACATAACACCAGCTAAAGCACCAAGAACAACCCAAACAATTGCGCCTAATGCACCACCAACAATGGCACCTAAAGTTCCTTTTAAATAATTGTTAGGAGCATTCTGGAAGTCTTGTTCTGCTTTCTCGATTTGAGCATTTAATAATTCTACGCTTCCTTCATTTAAAAATACAATAAAATCATTATAATATAGTTTTCTCTTAGTCGCTTCGTCAAGTACTTCACCTGTAATTGGACAATATTCTTTGTTCTTTGTATTCTGAGAGTTTAAATAATTTGTTATGCGCTGGATGGTATCCATTAATGTATCAAAATGATTCATAACCGCAATGCATACACCCAATTCTGTAACTTCATATCTTATTAAGTGCATAGTTCTTTTGTTTTCTTTTATAAAAGCTTGAATACTTGGTAGTTGTTCAGCTTCTAAATGACTAAACACTTGAATTATAGTAGACATACCGCCATACAATGCATTTTGTGTTCTTTCTTGACTAATAGATACCTGATATTCGTTAACATATGAATATGCACTTTCAGATTCTATTGTAAAATTATTTTCTGTTAAAAATGTAATTAGTTTTTTATTCATTCTTCATCCCTATCCTTTACTTTTTTATATTTTCTTTTTTTATAAAATGTTATACTATAACCATAAGTTAAAACAAAGATAACTATTGCAGGCATATAAATCCAACCCGTATTGTATAGCCATTTCCAGCCTGTAAAACTGAACAGCTTTCGATAAAGCTGAGCAATGGAATCTAATCCAAAGAAAATTCCTTGGAATACTTTTTGTGCATCTGGAGCACCTTTAAATATAAAGCAGATAAAATCTCCAATCCCATTAAATATCATAGGCACCGTGATAATACTAAACACACCTTGAAGTAATCCATATTTTTTATAATGGTAACAACAAACTAAAAATGGAAACACCGTAACTACAATAGCTAATAAGACAACATAAATCTCATTAGATAACAGCTTTTCTATCATAGATTACTCCTTATAAATTTTCACTTTATCTAATACACCAATTGTATCAGTAAAATGGTTTACTTCTGTTTTATTTAATTCTTCACCTAAAACTCTGAATTTAGAATCAATTGTATCTATATACCATAATGCTACTGCCTCTGGCGTCATCGGACGTTTTGCTGCACCAAATTGGGGTTGTCCATGATGAGATATCAACATATGCTCTAGACTTCTCACCTCAGATGTATTTCCATAGCCTAAGCGATCTGCCATCTTACTTATCTCTAAAGCTCCCATCACTAAATGTCCTAAAAGTTGTCCATCCACAGTATATTCTGTAGCCTCTACTCCTGTAAGCTCACTGGTTTTTCCTAAATCATGTAAAATGATACCTGCATATAAATAATCTTTTTTAAGATATGGATAATTCTGTATGAATGTTTCTGCAAGTTTTAGCATTCCTATAGTATGATAAGCCAAACCACCAACATAGGTGTGATGCATTCTAGAAGCGGCAGGATAAATAAAAAATTTCTTTTCATTTGATTCTAATAGGCTTTTCGTAATATCTAATACGATTTTATTCTCAATTTGAGCTATTGCATCATAAATGACTTTTTTAGAATCTTCTAAGCTATATGGGGAACTAGGATAAAACATTCTAAGAAATCTATCATTTTCCTCTATACTTAAATTTTGAACTGCCTCATATTTTTCAACTACATAACTTATACGCTCTTTTAAATTTTTCTCAACCTCAAAGATATAAACATGTCCAATTTGAAAGGTAAGCTCTAAGGAAGCCTTAATGTTCCATGGAGCATTTTCCTGATCTACAATAGAAAGATTTGCCATTCCATCTGAAGTATTTATCGCAACAACTTTGCCAATAATCTGCATTATTTCACCTCCTTAAAAATATATATACCTGCATCTTCCAAAACATATTGATCTTGTTTAAGAGAAGCTGCCCTATGTCCATCGAAAATCATTTCACTATGATTTAATAAAAACGTAAAGGGTTCTTGAGTGTTTTTCAATATAATTGTTAAGCGATATTCTGTTCCATCTAAGCAATAACAAACTCTATGCTCATTGGATAATTCTTCAACAAAAATCATTTTTCGTTCTATATCACAAGGATTTTGCATACGGAACTCAGGATAATATCTACGAATTCTTAATAAGTCCTTTAATCCTTCAATATCTTCACTAAATCTATTTCTTCTTGCATAATCAAAGCGATTGATAGATCCTTCTGATTTATAAGAATTTTCTACACCTTTCTTTGTACGATAAAATTCTTGACCTGCATGAATGAATACCACACCTAAAGAAACTGCTATAATTTGTAAAGCAACTCTTCCACCACGAATGGCTACTTCTTCACTAACTCCTGCAGCATATACCGCAAAATCAAACAGAGTATAATTATCGTGACATTCTACATAATTTATACTTTGGTTTGGGCTTTGAAATCTGTAACCTTCTTGTAAACTGCCTCCCATAAGATGAAAAATTTCTTTTGGTTGTGCCCCTTGCCCAAAAGCATACCCTAAACAATGATTCCACTGACTTCCTTTGAATGTATCACGATACTTATCATTAAAGAATCCGTAATGCGGCATCTTATAAGAATTATAGGCATGAGGACGATAGGCATCAGGGATCGTATTTGGCATATTCCAGCCTTCTCCATATAGTATAATATTTGGATCAATTTCCTTTAATTTATGATGTGCAGCTTTCAGTGTCTCCATATCTAAAAGTCCCATCAAGTCAAAACGAAAGCCTGATACTTGAAAAATTTTTGCCCAGTAAACTAGATTATCTACTATAAATCTTGAGCACATTCTTTTTTCAGTAGCTAAATCATTCCCACAGCCAGACACATTCGTATAATTTCCATAGGCATCCACTCTATAATAGTATCCTGGAACTAGTTTTTCAAATGGGAAATTTTTTCTGTCATAAACATGATTAAAGACAACATCCATAACAACGCGCATTCCTTTTTTATGAATCTCATCTATTAACCTCAAGTATTCATTTAAACGAGAATAGGCATCCTTAGGCTCGAAAGAGTACCAACCACTAGGAACAAAATATTGTTCTGGATTATAACCCCAGTTGTAATATAAATCTCTTTTCTTATCATCTACTCCACCAAAATCAAAAACAGGCATAAGCTGTAAATGTGTAACTCCTAGAGAGGAAATATAATTCAAACCTTTATGTTCTTCTTCGTCAACCAAGCCAAGATATGTACCCTTTAGTTCATTATTTAAATGGCTTGTCATATCTCTAATATGTGCCTCATAAATAACTGCATCTACAGGTTGACCAGAATAGAATGGCTTTTCATGCTGTATTTTATAAAGTTTATTTAAATCAATGACATAATTAAATTCTCTATTTTCACTAGCAGATAGTCCATAAGGGTCCAATACCTTCTCATAGTAATCAAATATTTTAACATAATAGACATAGCTTACTCCATCTAAATCTCCATCAACAGTTGCTTCCCATACTCCATGATTATGATAGTCAAGGTCTTTTCTGTCTAAACTCCCATCTGGATAAGATAAGCTTACATAAATTGATTTTGCAACAGGACTCCAAACTCGGAAGGTAGTTGATTCCTTTGAATAATCAAAACCTAGTTTTCCATCATAAAAATATTCAGATTCAAATTCAGTTGTTCTTACGATGCTTCCAGAGTACACAGGAACATGATGCTTCAAATCATCCACTATGAAATAATTATGATGCAAAATCAGTTTAGAGTTTACTCTTAAACTAATCTTAACCATATTATGTTCACTATTAGTATAAT
>JAIDMV010000247.1 GCA_029050385.1 Anaeroplasmataceae bacterium
CACCTTACATTAACCCCCAACTACTTTCACCGGTAATACCCATTTCCAAACCCCAACCTCCACCATGGTGCTTTTAATTTTAACTATAAAAGTTATATAGCCTAATTTAACGACTAAGGCACTAAAAAGAAGAAGAAACACAATCATTACCATAAAAATTCTTTTTTTCAAAAGTATCACCTATATAAAAATATGGCAATGATTAGAATTTCATAACAAAGAAAACAGCAATAAAAAGAAAAAGGAGCTTTAGCTCCTAAAATAAATCAATTTCCTTTTTCAATTCCTCTAAAATATTTTCTTCTTTAATTTTTCTTATAATGACGCCCTTTTTGAACAAAATGGCCTCATGATTCCCTCCAGCAACACCTAAGTCCGCCTCCTTAGCCTCTCCAGGGCCATTGACAGCACAACCCATAACTGCCACATGAATTTTTTTGTTTACGTAATTTAAGTAATCTTCAATTTCTTTGGCAATAGGAATCATATTATAAGCAGTTCTGCCACATGTAGGACAAGAGGTAAGTGTAGGAAGATCATTTTTAAAATGTAGTTCCTTTAATATTTCTTTGGCAGCAATGACTTCATATTTAGGATCATCTGTTAAAGATACACGAATTGTATTTCCTATCCCTAAATCTAAAATTTTAGAGATTCCAAGACTAGATTTAATCAAGCCTTTAAAAGAAGTACCTGCCTCTGTAATGCCGATATGAAGCGGATATGGAAAAGTTTCACTTGCAAGCTTATAAGCTTCTAAAGTTAAATCAATATTAGAACATTTTAAGGATAAGCATATATTATGAAAATCAAGCTCCTCTAATATAGAAATATGTCTTCTTGCAGCTTCAATCATATGCTCAGGAGTTGGCTTTGCAATATCCTTTGGAAGAGAGCCTCCATTGACTCCAATACGAATTGGGATATTTCTTTCTTTACATAGATTTACAATTTCAACTATTTTTTCTTTATTGGAAATATTGCCTGGATTTAATCTGATTTTGTCGACACCTTGTTTGATTGCTATAATGGCAAGCTCAGGATCAAAATGAATATCTGCAACTAGTGGAATATGGATTTTTTCTTTTATTTTAGAAATGCTTAAGGCATCCTCTTGATCTAAAACGGCGACGCGGATAATCTCGCAGCCTAAACGCTCTAACTCTAAAATTTGGCCAACAGTATCTTTTACATTTTTCGTTTTTGTATTACACATACTTTGAATATAGATATGATTATTCCCACCAAATTCGAGATTTTTCAGCATAAATTGTTTTGTTTTAGTTCGTGTATACATTTTTATCACCTTTTTATATTATATCAAAGGTAAGAAAAGAAAAAAAGGTGTTGCATAAAATAATTTTATTTGGTATAATTCTAAAGGAAGTAATCTTTAAGTCTGGAGGGAAAGAAGAATGCGTGATTTAGTAAAACTAGTTTGTTCTGAATGCAAGAATGAAAATTACTATACAGACAAAAATAAGAAGACAACTCCTGAAAGAATGGAGATTAAGAAATATTGTCCTTTTTGCCGTAAACATACAGTTCATAAGGAAAAGAAATAAGCTTGAAAAAGCTTTTTTTCTTTATAGTTAATTATGATTGAAAAAATAGTAACTGGAGATTTTGCAACGAATACGTATATTATTTCTAATCAAGGACAGTGTGTAATTGTTGATCCAGGATTAGACTTTGAGTATGCGGCATCAAAGATAAAAGAAAAGTATGAGGTTGTAGGAATCCTTTTAACACATGGGCATATGGACCATATTGATGGGATTAGATATTTTAATGTTCCTATTTATATTCATGAACTAGAAATTCCATTTCTAGAAGATCCAAGCCTTTCCTTATACCGAATGTTTGGAAGTAAGATACCTTTCAAAAAAGAAAACTTAAAGATAATTTCTATAAAGGATGGTATGGAACTAGAACTTATAGGATATACCTTTAAAGTAATGTATACCCCTGGGCATACTAGAGGAAGTGTGGTATATAGCTATAAGGATAAGCTTTTAAGTGGAGATACTCTCTTTCATATAAGTATGGGAAGAACTGATTTTCCTACAGGAGATTCTAAAAGTATGAGAGAAAGTTTAAAGAAAATAATAGAAGCATTTCCAGATTCTACTGATGTATATCCTGGACATGACGAGAAAACTACGATTGGCTTTGAAAGAAAGAATAATCCCTATTTATAAAATGAGGTTTGAATAGCCTCTTTTCTTTTTTGGAAAAAATTAACAAAAAAATATTTTTTAGCACTTTTTAGTTGACAGTGCCAAAGGCTTGTTATATAATAGTGTTGCACTAAGGAAATAAGAGTGCAAAAACGAGGTGAAGAAATGCTAACCGATCGTCAAAAATTAATTTTAAAAGCAATTATAGAAGACTATGTAAGTAGTAATGAACCAGTAGGTTCTAAGTCTTTAACAGAAAAGCCCTATCTAGATTTTTCATCTGCAACAATCCGTTATGATATGCAAGATTTAGAAGAAAAGGGTTATCTAGAAAAGACACACACCTCATCTGGTAGAATACCTTCGGAGGTAGGATACAGATATTATGTAGATCATTTAATTATAAGAGATGATTCAGTTCTAGAATATTTTAAGTATTTGGATGAAATCTTTGATAACAAGCATCTAGCAAAAGAAGATGCTTTAAAGAAGATTGCAGATTTCTTAAGTGAACTTACTGGATATTATTCCATCATCTTAGGCTCAAGTGCTGATTTTGCTAAAGTTATGAAAATGGAAATCGTTCCACTTTCAAATCGAGAAGCAGTTATGCTCATCGTAACTAACACTGGTCAGGTTCAATCTCAAAGAATTACAATTCCTGAAGGATACAATCAAGATGACCTATTAAAGATTATTCAAATGTTTGATAATGCAATGTATGATCATTCAGTATATGAGATTCGAGAGATTCTATCAAAAGAAGCAGCTAAGCCTAGAATTAGACAAATGGTTGATTTTAGAGATGATATCTTAAACTTTATGATTAAGGGCTTTTCTAGATTCTTAAATACAGAAACCTATGACTCAGGATTATCCAGATTATTTAATCAACCAGAATTTCAGGATTATCAAATTATGCAAAAGATTCTTAAGGCAATTGATGATGAGACAATCACTGATTTCGCACAATCAGGTGCAGGTAATTTAAAAATTCAAATTGGCAAGGAAAATACGAAGGGACTTGAGGATTGTTCGATTGTAACTGTTCCTTATTATATTGATGATAATGAATATGGTACAATTATTTTAGTCGGTCCTACTCGTATGAATTATCGAGGAGTTGTTCCACTTTTAGAATATGTCGCTAAAAGTATGCCAAAATTATATAATAGGTAGGTAATGAAATTGGCTGAAGAAATTAAAGAAGAAGTGAAAGTTGAAGAAGAAATCCAGGAGGAAGACCAAACTGTAGAAACAGAAGAACCCTCTAAGGAAGAAGTAAAAACGAAAAAAGAAAAAAAAGATAAGTATAAAGAGCAGATAGCTAAGCTAGAAGCTGAGTTAAAAGAAAAACACAATGATTATTTAAAAGTTTTCGCAGAAATGGAAAATACGAAACGAAGATTAAAAGAAGAAGCAGTTAAAGATCGTAAATATGCCTCACAAAAGGTTATTGGAGAATTAATTAATCCAATCGATATGCTTTGTAAAATTGTTGCATCTCCTGCTCCATCCCCAGAGATAGCAAATTACTTGATTGGTTTTCAGATGATTACAAATCAATTAATGGATATTTTAAAGGGAGAAGGCTTAACAGAGATTGAAGCATTGCAGAAGGAGTTTGATCCTAATCTAATGCAAGCTATGTCTACAGAGTGTGTAGAGGAAGCCCCAGATAACATCGTTCTAAAGGTGATGCAAACAGGGTATATGTATAAGGATCGAATCTTAAGACCAGCAATGGTTGTAGTAAATAAAAAAGAACAAAAAGACAAACAGGAGGAAGAGTAATTATGTCAAATAAGGTTATTGGTATTGATTTAGGTACAACAAATTCATGTGTAAGTGTTATGGAGGCTGGAGAAGCTAAGGTTATTACAAATGCTGAGGGTGTAAGAACTACCCCATCTGTAGTTGCCTTCAAGGGGGATGAAATTCAGGTTGGTGATGTTGCAAAGCGTCAAGCAATCACAAATCCTAACACTGTAAGTTCAATTAAGCGTCATATGGGTGATGCAAACTATCGTGTAGATATTAATGGAAAGAAATATACTCCACAAGAAATTTCTGCAATGGTATTACAAAATTTAAAGAAGACAGCAGAAAGCTATTTAGGCGAGACTGTAGATAAGGCTGTTATCACAGTTCCAGCATATTTTAATGATGCACAGCGTCAAGCAACTAAGGATGCAGGTAAGATTGCAGGATTAGAGGTTTTACGTATTATCAATGAGCCAACTGCAGCTGCACTTGCATATGGTATTGATAAGACAGATAAGGAACAGACTGTATTAGTATTTGACCTTGGTGGTGGTACATTCGATGTTTCTATCCTTTCTTTAGCTGATGGTACATTTGAGGTTTTATCTACAGCTGGAGATAACGTATTAGGTGGAGATGACTTTGATAAAGCTGTTATGGATTGGTTAGTAGCTGAATTCAAGAGTGAAAGCGGAGTAGATTTAAATCAAGATAAGATGGCTTTACAACGTTTAAAGGATGCTTCTGAAAAAGCAAAGAAGGACCTATCAGGTGTTACATCTGTAGAAATCAGCTTACCATTTATTTCTATGGGAGCTGCTGGACCTCTACATTTAAATAGAACACTTTCTAGAACTAAATTTAATGAATTAACTGCTAATTTAGTTGAACGTTGTTTGGGACCAGTTCGTAGAGCATTAAAGGATGCTAAGCTAACTGCAAAGGATTTAGACCAAGTATTGCTAGTAGGTGGTTCTACTCGTATTCCAGCAGTTCAAGAGCTAGTTAAGAAGGAATTAGGAAAAGAACCAAACAAGAGTGTAAACCCAGATGAGGTTGTTGCTATGGGTGCTGCAATTCAAGGTGGCGTTTTAACAGGTGATGTTAAAGATGTATTATTACTAGATGTTACACCACTATCCTTAGGTATTGAAACTTTAGGTGGCGTATTTACTAAGTTGATTGAAAGAAATACAACTATCCCTTGTTCAAAGAGCCAAGTATTCTCAACTGCTGCAGATAATCAGCCAGCTGTTGACATCCATGTATTACAGGGTGAAAGACCAATGGCAGCAGATAATAAGACATTAGGTCGTTTCCAATTAGGAGATATTCCTGCTGCACCTCGTGGAGTTCCACAAATCGAAGTTAAGTTTGATATTGATGCTAATGGTATCGTAAATGTTTCTGCTAAGAATTTAGGTACTGGTAAGGAACAAAAGATTACTATTCAAGGTGGTTCAGGATTATCTGATGCTGAAATTGAAAGAATGGTTAAGGAAGCTGAAGAAAATGCTGATGCAGATAAGAAGCGTAAGGAAGAGGCTGATTTAATCAATGAAGCTAATCAATTAATTTTCCAAACAAAGAAGGCTTTAAATGATTTACAAAATGTTGACCCAACTGAAAAGGAAAATGCAGAACATCTTTGTGAAGATTTACAAAAGGCTTTAGATAAGAACGATATTGCTGATATTAAGGAAAAGAAGGAAGCCTTAGAAAAGGTTGCTCAAGATATTGCTGTAAAAGCATATCAACAAACTCAAGGCCAAGCAGCTCCAGGAGAGGAAGCAGAAGGTTCTTCAAAGAAGGATAATACAGTAGACGCAGATTTCTCTGACGTACAATAAAAGTTATAAAACAATATTGAAGGGATCCTTATGGGTCCCTGATGCTTATGAGGTGGCTTAAGTGGCAAAGAGAGATTATTATGAAGTACTCGGCTTATCAAAAGGTGCTAGTCAGGATGAAATCAAAAGAGCTTACAGACAGCTTGCAAAAAAATATCATCCAGATATCAATAAAGAGCCTGGTGCCGAAGAGAAATTTAAAGAAATTAATGAAGCATATGACACCCTTTCTGATGAGCAAAAGAAAGCACGCTATGACCAATTTGGATTTGATGACCCTATGGGTGGAGGAGCTTCTGGATTTGGCGGCTTTGGTGGAGGCGGTTTTTCTGGATTCGGTGGTTTTGAAGATATTTTTTCTTCATTCTTTGGTGGTGGATCAAGAAATCAACATGGTCCACGTCAAGGTGCTGATGTAGAAAAAACAATGACCATTAGCTTTGAAGATGCAGTCTATGGTTGCAAGAAGAAGATTCGTTTAACGGTAGACGATGAATGTACTTCTTGTGGTGGTACAGGTGCTTATTCTAAAAATGATATAAAAACTTGTCCTAAATGTAAAGGACAAGGACGTGTTTATGTTCGTCAACAGACTATTTTTGGTCAATCTACTGTACAGACAACCTGTCCAGATTGTGGTGGTACAGGCAAGACGATAACTAGAAAATGTGATGCTTGTGGTGGAAAGGGAAGAATTCGTAGGACAAAAGATGTTGAGGTAAATATTCCTGCAGGTATCGATACAGGTATGACACTGAGAATGGCTGGCTGTGGAGAGGCAGGTGTTCATGGTGGTGCTCCAGGAGATTTGTTTATTACCTTTACAGTTACTCCACATAAGAATTTTATCCGTGAAGGATCAGACATTATCTTAAATGTACCTATTAGTTTCACACAAGCAGCATTAGGAGATTCAATAGAAGTTCCAACAATTGATTCTCCAGTTGTTCTTAAAATCCCTGCTGGTACACAATCAGAAACACGTTTTCGCTTGAGAGGGAAGGGAACAAAAAATCCAAAATCTTCCTCCTCTTCCCGTGGCGATCAATTTGTTATTGTTCATGTAGAAACTCCAACAAATTTAACTTCTGAAGAAAAAGATTTATTGGAGAAGCTAGGGAATGTAGAAAAGAAAGAAAAAAAATCCCCTTGGGAAAAATTTAAGAAGTTATTTCAATAGAAATTAAGGCTAAATGAATGAATTTAGCCTTTTTCTTTATCCTCAATCTTGATAAACCTCATAAAAATTGATATAATTTAAACGATATATGTATGGAGGATAATGACATGAAGGAATTTGAAAAATTGTTATTTGAGGATACCAAAAGAAAAGAAACTTTAAAAGCATTAACAGAAATTAAATTAGGTTTATTTGAACAAAAGGAAGAAGAAACCTTTGATTTTTCTCTTTATACAAAGATGACATATGATAAAAAATATAAAGGTCTTTATGACTTATATCAAAATAACGAGACTCTAGAACTTGTTATGGTTTGTCCTTTAGTTGAAAATAACAAGAATGATTATAATGAGCGTAAGGATTTAACTCCTTATGCATATGATTGCTTATATATTGAATATCTTGATGAAGAAGCTTATGATTTGGTTAAAAAGGCATCAGTTCATGAAAAAAGTAGATTCATTGATATATTTTATTATGCAACGATTGTTTTCTATTTTATATATTTGGCATTAACTTTGGGAGTAACTATTTATTATCTTATTGAGCAAAGCTTTGAAAATGTTCTTATATTATGTGGAGCATTATGGGGTGGGTTAGCCACATTTACTGCTTTAATTCCTATAGTATTAATCCAATATCGTAAATTTAAGGCACAATAGTATGCAAAAGTTTTTTATTTCCTCAGAAGAGTTTGAAAACAAATGCTTATCTAAAGAGGTAAGCTATCAAATCAAAAATGTGCTCAGAGGTAGAGTCAATGATCAATTTTTAATTGGTGTGGACAAAAAGACCTTTTTAGCAGAGATTATAGAAATTGGAAATAAGGATGTTAAATTTAGAGTTGTTGAAGAGGTGGCTGGCAATTTTGAATTGCCAGTTTTTGTTTCCTTATTTCAAGGCTATCCTAAGGGAGATAAGTTAGAATCTATTATAAAGTATGGAACACAGTTAGGTATCTCAGAGATACATCCTACACTAATGACTCGTTCGATTGTCAAAATAGATTCTGAAAAGAAGATAAATAGGCTAGAGCGATTGAATCGAATTGCAAAGGAGGCAGCTGAACAATCCTTTAGAAATATTGTTCCTAGTGTAAAAGACATAAAGAAGCTTAAGGATATGGATTTTTCAAGTTATACGATTAAACTATTATGCTATGAGGAAAGTGCTAAAGAAGGAGAAAAGAGTGCTTTCAAAACAGCCATTCAGTCTGCAACATCTAAAGACAGGATTGCAATTGTGGTTGGACCTGAGGGTGGTATTACACCTGAAGAGGTAAGTTACTTGGAGAATCAAGGCTTTATCCGAGTTGGACTAGGACCAAGAATTTTAAGAACAGAAACAGTAATTTATTATATATTATCAGCAATGAGCTATGAATGGGAATTGAAATGATGAAAAAGATAGGCTTTGTCACATTGGGCTGTAAGGTGAATATTTATGAGTCTAATGCATTAAAAAATGAATTGATAAAAAAAGGATATGAAGTAGGAGAGCCTACTCCTTTTTGTGATGCCTATATCATCAACACCTGTTCTGTAACGAATATGGCAGATGCGAAAAGCAGAAGGATGATTCATCGTCTTGCTAAACTTAATCCGGATGCTGTTCTATGTGCAATGGGATGCTATAGTCAAACCAATAAAGAAGCATTAGAATTAGATGGCGTAGATATTTTAGTAGGAAATGGAAATAAATTAGATATACTTCCTATGCTTGAGGATAAACTTTTAGATAAAACAATTCAAAAAAGGATTGAACTCTTAGA
>JAIDMV010000248.1 GCA_029050385.1 Anaeroplasmataceae bacterium
CCCTATACTTTTTATAATATAGCCACCACTAAATTTAAAAATGGCACTAAAGATTTGAACCCCAAGCATTACTACAATGATACCCTGTGAGGCTAACCTATACCCCAATATTTCGCTAACAAATGTACTAGACAAGTAAAGAGCTATTGCCCATATGACACCTCTAAGCATTTGAAAGCCTACGATAAACCATAAGGAGGTTCCACCAATTCCATGAGCTATGTTTCTAATAACTAAAAGAATGGCTGATATAAAAAATAGCTTAAGACCAAGTTTATCTCCAAATTTATTTAGTAAAAACATTGTAATAATTTCTATGCCAATAAATCCAAAGCTGACAATATTATAATATTCTCCTCCGCTTTTTGATTCCATATAAAGAGAAAAGAAATCATCTCCCACCTGCATAGAACCTATTAATAGAACATAAAAAAATATATATCCGATAAAGAATGTGTTTGTTCCAATCTCTTTCAATCTTGGTTTTTCTTCTTCTATATGCTGTGGTACTCTTATGAAGAAATATAACACAGAAACTAAAATGAATAAACTACAAGCAATATAAAACGATACTGCATAAGAGGTATACTTCGTGATTACACCAGAAAGTAACACACCTAACATATAGGATGTAGAACCATAAATACGAATTGAAGTGAATCGTTTATTTTCTTCTTCTGCAATTAAAGTTAATAATGAATCAATCATACCATAATTTGAAGAAGAAATGATACTAACCAGTATAATTCCAATCAACGAAAAAATAAAATTATTCGCAAGCATCAATAAAATGATAAAGAGTGCCTCAATAAAAGACATTATCATTAAGGCTAATTTTGTCTTTTTCGGGTTGGTACATAGTTTCGTATAAATAGGTGCACAAATAATCGAAGTAATTGGTATAGCTGCAATTAGGATTCCAATTTGTGCAACATCTAAGCTCTTAGAATGGAAATATAGACTGATATAAGGAAAGAACAATGCTTCTGCAAAATAACGGACAAAGGTTAAAGTTTTACATAAAGTTAAATTTTTCATTTTTCTTCTACCAACATTAAAATCCAGTCATTAGAAAATTTTCTTTCTTCTGGCTTTACTGTCAAATTTTCCTTTCCTTCTATTATTCCAATCTCTTTTCTCTTTCCACTCTCAGGATTGATCCAAAAGCATCTAAATTTTACTTTTTTAAATTTCTTTAAATCTAAGGAGAATTCCTTCCCCAAATAATCATAACAAAGGATAAAGTCTTTTCCTCTAAAAACAGGGATATACTCATAAAAGGGCTTAGGATTTAAAACCATTTCAGGACAGGGGACGCCTGTTGTAAAATCTAAAGAAAGCATCAAATTTTTCAAGTGCTGCATCTGCATTCCACCTGGCATATGGAGAGCTTCTTTCCATTCCTCACGAACTCCGTAAGATCCAATTTCTTCTTTTCTATGAAATTGCATAATCGCGTTATTTCCATATGTAAAACCACATGCGCCTTCTAATATAGACCAGTAGGCATATCTTCTTACATCATAATCTTTCCAATAGGGTTGAGATAAATCATGTAAGCCTTGTAAAATACCTTCATATGAAGGCTCTCCATCTAAACAAGGCTTTGGCGTTAAGCTTTTATTCTTCCTTACATATTTATAATTATCTTCACCAAAAACATCATCTTGAATTAATTTGTCATCCCAAGCGTTTAGATTTACCTGGTCATATCTTCTATGCCCAGATTGGAACATATGAAAATCTATCCAATCACAATCCTTAAACCATTGATAAGAGCCTGTTCGTCCAAAAGGGTGAAATGTAATTAAGCGTATAGGATCCATTTCTTTTAATCTTTTACCAAAATGGTTGTATAAGGAAAAGTATTCATCTCCTCGAATATCACCACCTAGAACCCAAACGATATTATCAAAAGGTTTAAAAAGACGAATCAGAAAGTCAGTATAAATATCAATATTTTGTTCATTTATAATGTTGTTTTTCACCATAGCTCCCCACATAGGAAGGATTCCCATAATCAGTCCTATATTTTGGGCATACTCTATAATCTTTTGAACTTCTTCCCAATATTCTTTTAAATGTGGTGATTTCCCAGCACAGGTATAACCATCCTTATAGGTATGAAGTAACACACACTGAATCACATTAAATCCGAGACTCTTACGATTATCTAAGTAAAGCTTTGCTTCCTCAAAGCTTAGCTTTTCAAATAAAAGCCATGCTGTATCTCCCAGCCAAAAAAATGGTGCTTTATTTTTATATAAATAATTTCCCTTGACCTCTAGTCTCACTATACCACCACCTAATTAAGTATTCTTATTATACCATAGGAAAAAGAAAAGAGATAAAGTATTTTACCTTATCTCTTGTAAAATTTCTTTTCTATATTCCTCACAAGCACTATCTATAGTACCTGCGCCCAAAAAACAAACAATACAATTCTTTTGATTTGCTAGCATTTGTTTCGTATGATAATCATAAGAGGAAAATCCTAATTCTTTATAGAGCTCTTTTTCTAAGACAATGTTATGAGATTCTCTAGCACTACTGAATAAGCTATATAAGTAGCATTCATCAAATTGACTCAAAATTTTTTTATAGTCCTTGATAAAGCATTGTAATCTTGTTATAGTATGTGGTTCAAAAATACAGATCTTTTTTCTAGAACCATATTGCTCCACTAAAGTCTCATAAATGGTTTCAACTTCTTGGGGATGATGTGCATAGTCTGAAATGATGATTTGAGAGTTTAATTCTGTCTTTTCAAATCTGCGTTTAGGCATAACAAAATCCTTAATTCTAGATTGAATCTTATAATC
>JAIDMV010000249.1 GCA_029050385.1 Anaeroplasmataceae bacterium
ATTCATTTTGATGAAGAATTACTATAGAATTAGGAAGAGGTGTAAATTTAGCTTTCCAATAAGGAATAGATAAAGTTCCACAAGGATTATTCAGATACTCTTTTAAAGAAACATTCATAAGTCTTAATACCTCTTCTATATTATATAAAAAAATAGTCAAAAAGAAAAGAGGGAGAATTCCCTCTCATCTACTCTTCAACTACAATCACAATGTTATCAACTCTTGCTGTCCAATGGAAGAGTTCACCAGAAGAATTATGCACCCACCCATCTGATGTAACTATTTTTATGCCACCAAAACTACTGGCGGTTTCCATAGAAAGATTCGTCACAATACAAGAATCATCCACTTTCACACTTAATTTCTTTTGATTCAAATCATATTCGTATTCTATAGTATACCATCTACTAAGTGGATAAATATAATACTCTGCAATTTGATCTGTCCCATTATTAATTCTAAATTTGAGTTCATCATTTTCGAATCGTATTCCAAAAATCTCTCCAAATGTTTGATCTGCCCTTGTTCCATGCATTTGGAAGAATGTCCAACCATTGCCAGGACGATGCAATTCTACTTCAATATAGCCTTTTACTAGACCACTTGTTACATTCCCTGAATCTATGATTAGCTGTGTACCATCGTATTCTGATTTATCAAATAAATAAGCTGTTCCATCAACAAAACTAATATGATTAGATTCCACATCTACTCCTGGATTATTCTTATCGTTGATATGATAATAAATCCCTTTATTTCCCCAAGCTTGAAACTCAGGTAATGTATCTAAAGATGTATAAGAATCAAAATCTTCTGCAAGTAATATAGAATCACTATCTAATATAATATCAAGAGCTGTTGGAATTTTTTTGAAATATAAATAAATATCTACATTTTGAGTGATTCGATAATCTTCAGGCACTGGGTTCTCATACTTTTCATCAAAATAATATCCTTCAAAAGTATAGCCAAGTATCTCGGTAGCCACTATTCCATCAAGAGGTCTACCTGTATAAACAGATTGCTCGTAAGTTCCATCAAAGCGATGGAATGTCACATTATACCATTTAGGAAGTTTTTCTTCTGCCATTCCATATTCTAAGAATGCCATAAGGAACGGTCCAACACCTTTAGCATCATCCTTACCAACTGGTTCTGCAAGATAATACTCTATAGATCCATCACGTACTTTATTGGAATCTGGACCAAGACCGGCAGTAATACAAATATCGTTTAAACTTCCATCTTTATAACTATATCCATAGACTCCTTCAAAAATATCCTCACCAAGCTTCTGATACTCTTTCTTTAAATAACCCAATCTAGAGCCTTTCATTAAAGTATAAGCCACCATAGAGGAGCCAGAAGATTCTAAATAATTCTTTATAATTGTATCTTGTATGCCATATGCTGTATTCTTTAATCCTGATAAATATTCTTTATGAACAACATAAGCAGTTGGCCCCTTATCTACCAACTGATAAAACATATTTGTTTTCTCATCCTTATATTGTAAAATACCCTCCACTGCTTCTACAAGTAAATCTTTTAAGTATTCCTTATTATCTCCTTCAGGAAAATACTCTAAGGCATCCACTAAAGAAACAATAAACCAACCATTAGAACGCAGCCAAAAACTCTTACTATTTCCCGTGTTTTGATCTGCCCAGAAAATAGATTTTGTAGTATCATGTCCGTGATAATATAATTTCTTTGTTTCATCAAACATTGCACGTCTAATATATTCATATTGCATTTTAATCATTAAGAAAGTATTTCTATCTCCTTCATTTTTGGCATATCGAGCTAAAAATGGTACATACATATACATACCATCTAACCAAATTTGATTCGGATAGGACTCCTTATGAGAAAAATTATTTGTTCCTTCGGCAATAGGCATAGACATCAATTCTGTATACGTCTTTGATATAGCCTTTAAATATCTTTCATCCTGTGTCATCTCATAGGCATCAAATAAAATTCTACTTTCGCAGACACTGTCTAATTCCCCTGAACGATATCCAGTCTTTTCCCTAGTTTCAGGATTAATGAAGTTTCCTTCATAATCAATGTAGTAATTAATATATCTTAGGAAGAACTCCTTAAGTCTTGGGTTATTTGTTTCATAATATAAATTTACTATAGAATTTAAAAATACACCATCAATGTAATTCCATCTACCCTTAAAGCCTTCTTGATTCCAAGCAGGTCTAAAACCATATGTATTATAAACCAAGCTTTCAATATAGGTTTCTAAATTTGTTACAATGTCTGCAGCATCATGCTCTGGAATAGTATAATCTAGTTCATATTCAAACCTTGCATAAAGCTCTACGTCTTGTGTGATAGGTTTCTTCTCATCAAAAGGGATAGTATATTCCTTATCTTGATAAAATCCTGTGATAGTATAGCCATATATTGAACTAATTATGTTCAAGGAGTCTATGCTTTTTCCATTTTCTATTCTATAAGATTTATTATCTTTTAGCGTATGTACCAATACTATAG
>JAIDMV010000025.1 GCA_029050385.1 Anaeroplasmataceae bacterium
CAACCATATACTCAATAATACTATATCAACAAATGCTAATATAGCATTTAATAAAATAGGAAATAAATATTTCTTCATCAGGAAAACCTCCTAAATAGTATTATACTCTCTTTTTACACATTGTCAACTATATCCGACATTTTGTAAGCAATATTAATCTTCATATGATTTATAAAATATAGAAAAAGAGAGTAAAATTGAATCTCTCAATTTTTACTCTCTTCTTTATGATTTAAATCCTCATCTTCTGGATTTTGTGTTTCAGTTTGTAAGGATTTCTTTTGAATTAGCTCTGTAACCCCTTTTGCATTCATAAATTTTATAAATAATTTCCAATGCATTAAACCTTTTACTGCAAAGAACGCAAGTGTTCCAGATAGGATTCCTACGCATAATCCTCCGATAACGTCAGTAGTATAATGAACGCAAAAATAGATTCTTGTAATTCCCATTATTATAGGTACAAATAAAAACGCCCACGAATACTTTTTATTACAAACAAGAAACAAAGCAAAGCCAAATGCCATAGATGCAGTGGCGTGCCCTGAAGGGAATGAATATCCACTTTCCCATAAACTGCCTGCATTCTTCCAAATTGTATAAAACTCAGATGCTTCATCAGCAAATGGTCTAGGCCTTGCAACAATATTTTTAAGCAATAGATTTGTTATAATTGCTCCAAATAATAGAGCAGCTAAGGATACCACTCCTAATTTTCTTGTCTTTCGGAAAAGAAGCAAGATAACGGCAGTAATAATAAATCCTAATCCAGCTGTTCCAAAATAAGTTATAACTTTAAAGAAGGGCGTAAAAAATACACCGGCTCCTTCTCTCAACGATGCAAAAAACCGTGCAATTGTCAAATCAAATTCCAACATCTTCTATTTTTTCTCCTTTATTTTTTATGTAAAAATTCTAGATAAAAACATTTTTTTGAATTTAGATAATTATATCATTATCTATTGATTTCTTCAAGCATCCCTTTGGATGCCATATAACACAGTTTTGCATTATACTGCTTGCACTTATCAAAAAAGATTCACCCAATGTATATCTATAATCTTAAGTTAAACCAATTCACTTAAATCACTAAAAACGAATCCTTTTTCTCTTAGCTTATCTATAGCTGTACCAAGTACTTTCACATTTGATTTAGTAAGAGTATGCATTAAAATAATTGAACCATTCTTGGTTTGTTTTAAAATATTGCTTAAAGCATAGTCTACTCCTCTATCATCAAAGTAAACATAATCATAATAAGATACATCCCATTTAAAAATCGAATAACCTAATTCATTTAATATGGCTTGTTTACTTTTATTGATTCTTCCCATAGGTGGTCTAAAGTATTTCGTAACAGATTGTCCTGTGATTTCTAATACTGCTTTTTCGTATTTAGCAATATCATCACGAAATTGTTGATTAGAAAGCTGTGTTATATCCTTATGACACATTGTATGATTTCCTAGGGTTTGTTCATTTACGATTCGATTAATTAAAATGGGATTTTGAACTAAAAAATCACCCTCAATAAAAAATGTTGCAGGAACATTTTTTTCTTTTAATATATCTAATATATCTCTAGTATTCTTATACGAATGTCCATCATCAAAAGTTAAATAAATATGATTGTAATTAATATCTCCATGATAAATAATTTCTCCTGCCGCACTTGCAGAAATAGATAAACAACAAAATAAGGATAATATAAGTAACCAAATTTTCTTCATTATATCACCAATAGTAGTATTCTACAAAACTCAACAAATTATGAGATAAAATAAAAAACATTCCATTCAAAAAAACTTTGACAGAATGTTTTTTAATTCCTTTACTCAACTCGAAATATAAAGTCACGACGACAAGGATCATCATTATTTGGATGACCACATAGCGGATAAATAGAAAATGAAGTAGACTCACATTTTTTCAGACAAGTTAATTGATAGGGTAATGTTGTATATCCGTATGCAGGATCTTCTGGCGTCATTAAGCATATAACTTCAAAAATTGATTCATCATATTCCATAACAATATTATCTGGTACTGTAGCCCAAGGAATTGTAAAATCAAGAAATAAATTATATGTTTTAGCTTCTTGTAAAACATATATACCATCTGGTGGGGTTGGACCATAAGGATATAAAGAAGAGCCATCTGGTGCATCTAACACGATTTGTAAAATGTTTCTATGCCTAGGTTCTTCTTTTGTACAACCTGATAATATAAAACAAAAGATAGTAACAAAAACAAATAAGAAACTTTTTTTCTTCATATTCCTTCTCCTTTTTAGTTCAAATAAATAAAATCTATAGATAATTCAGGATTTAAGTACGGATCAAAAAAACAAGAATCAAAGAGATCTGCACCATCTGCCACTTCAAGATAGTATGCAAACTGTTTGGTTTTGAAAATCCACCATCCTGATTCATAACTATATTTTCGATACCCCCAACAATACCATAGCGTGATCATAATATGTTAAACTACCATTTACAGACAAATAACATGCTTTATTATTATCAATTTGATTTATTATAGTAGATACTTTTGAAGTTTCTTTTAATGTAACATTATTCCCATATTTGGTTAAAATAAAATTCATTATTTCTTTGATTTGGCTATCATATAACCCTGATACTGGTGTATAACTAAATTTTTCAATTGCATATGCTCTAATCTCATCATAGAGTATGGGCATGCTTTTTAAAGCTTGATTATTTGCTTCCCACATATAATAACTTCCTGCTATAAAGTTAAATTTTTCATTTGTTTCTGTTTGTAACCATACTGTGCCAGCTCCATAAGTATTATATAACGGATCAGCTTTAATAGCTTCCCGCTTATCTATAGTTCCTACTGGCAATCCAGAAATATAACCTCTATTTTGCCATTCTCTTAATAAAGCAAAACATGTATTTGTTGAACAATTTCCTTCAGGTTGTCCTGTAATGGTCTGTTTGTTCCCATCAGAATCCACTCTAAATGAAATATAATAGCTTGTATTAAATTGTCTAGAATATTTAAAAGACGAACTTAATGGCTGTACCTTGCTTTCTAACGTATAGCTTGGGTAACGTTCTTGGACATAAGCATCTATATTAAGTGGATGGATATCACCATCTATTGTACCAGTAGATGGAACCGATGCTATTGAAGACGAAAAAGAATGTTTTCCTAATATTTGATAATCCCCATTTTCATCTTGAAATAAAAATCCATCAATATAACTAAAATATAGATTCTTTTCATTGCGATACTCTGGATAATCTCCAGTTATTTGTAAGGAATATATTGTATAATCCCCCGTCATAACTAAATATCCATTATCTCCATTAAAATCAATATACACACCATAGTTATCATCTTCTATTAACCATAATAGCGTAGAATATTCAACGCTAGAAGCATATAACTTATTATTCATACCTTCTGTATCATTATATTTTTGAACAAAATCATTTATGTTTTCCTTTAAAAATGATATTGCTTCTTCACAATCTTTTTTTGTCCATTTTAGATTGTTATTTGCTGATATAACTATACTTCCTGTTAGAATAGTAAAAAGAATACTTATACAAATAAAAATTTTTCTTTTCATAAAATATGCTCCTCCCTACCATAAGGATAGCATCTTTTTCTTTCCTATTCAAGGAAAAACTTTCGACAAATTGCGACATTGCTTTATATATCTATATCCTGAAAATAGTTGCAGATTTCTTTAAAGTAGTCTAGTTTTTCTCTTCCCTGAATATCTAACAAAATATGAATTTCATTTTTATTATAGGTCAACTTTAAATTAGAATATTTCAGCATTTCAGTAAATAGGAAGTTCCCATCCATTTGATTGGTTTTATCTTCAGTAAAGATAAAATCATAGTATCTTTTATTTGTTGTATCAATCTTATAAATCTCTAATTTCTTACAATAATTCTTCATCAGCTTTTCATACATATATAAAGATAGTTCTTCATCAATTTCACCAAAACGATCCTTTAATTCCAACTCTAAATCCTTTAGATTCTTTAAAGATTTTAGTTTGTCAATCTTTTTGTGAATCTCAATTCTTACATCTTCATTCTCAATGTACTGTCTTGAAATTGTTCTAGAAACTAAAGGCGTAGTTATGGATTGATCCACTACCTCCTCTGGATGTGCAGATATATGTTCAATTTCTTCATTTAAAATCTTTAGATACATATCTAATCCAACAGATTCAACAAAACCTGATTGTTCCTCGCCAAGCAAATCACCACTACCACGAATGGATAAATCACGCATTGCGATTTTAAAACCACTACCTAGTTCATTAAACTCTTTAATGGTTTCTAAGCGTTTTTCTGCTTCCTCAGTTAGAATCTTTCTTGGCTCATACATCATATATGCATAAGCAATTTTATTTGACCTACCTACACGACCACGAATTTGATAAAGCTGAGCTAACCCTAAACGATTGGCATCGTGAATAATTAATGTATTTGTATCAGGCATATCAATTCCCGTTTCAATGATAGTTGTGCATAACAAAACATCATATTCATGATTAATAAAATCACGAATACGATTTTCTAACTGGTCATGAGTAAGCTTACCATGTCCTACACAAATTCTTGCCATAGGAACAAGCTGTTTTAATTTGGTTTGCATTTCTTCAATGGATTCTACAAAATTATATAGATAAAATACTTGCCCACCACGAGAAAGTTCTCTTTCAATCGCATCTGCAATAATTCTGTCATTTCTTTCTAAAACATAAGTTTGAACGGGATATCTATTTTTGGGTGGTGTTTCAATCATGGATAAGTCCTTTAGTCCCAGCATAGACATTTGTAAAGTTCTTGGAATAGGTGTTGCAGATAGGGTGATACAATCTACATTGACCTTAAGAGCTTTAATTTTTTCCTTATGCGTAACACCAAAGCGTTGTTCTTCATCTACAATTAATAATCCTAAATCCTTATAGACTACTTCATTGGATAGTAATCTGTGTGTTCCAATGATGACATCTACGCCACCCTTTTTTAAATCTTCCAGAATCTGTTTTTGTTTAGAAGTTGGAACAAAACGGTTTAAAAGCTCAACACGTATGCCATAATCCTCCATACGTCCTTTAAAGGTTCTATAATGCTGACTTGCAAGAATGGTGGTTGGTGCTAGCATAGCAACCTGCTTTCCACTATACACAGCTTTAAAGGCAGCACGCATGGCAACCTCTGTTTTTCCATAACCAACATCTCCGCAGACAAGTCTGTCCATAGGACGTGGAGATTCCATATCTGCCTTTACAGCATCAATGGCATTCTTTTGATCAGGCGTAAGTTCATACATAAAATCTGCTTCAAACTCTAGCTGTTCTGTTGTATCTGGTAAGAACTCAAATCCCTTTGCATTCTGTCTTGCCGCATAAAGCTTAATTAAATCTCCAGAAATATCATGAACTCTTTTACGAACTCTAGCCTTGGTTCTTGCCCAAGCTGTAGATCCTATTTCATGTAATTTTACTCCTTCTACATCCTTAGAAGCGTACTTCATAATGGAAGAGATTTGTTCTAATGGAATATAAAGACTTGAGCCCTTATTATACATTACATATAAGAAATCTCTTTTGATCCCGCCTGTCTCCATTGTCTTCATACCTAAATATTTTCCAATACCATAGTCATAATGAACTACATAATCTCCAACCTCAAGCTCATCGTACTTAGAGATTTTAATCGCATTTTTATAAATCGATTTATATCTTGCTTTTCTAGGAGCATAGGAAACCTCAAATAAGGATGCCTCATTCAAGAATAGAATTCCATCATAAATCAAATCAAAGGCAGGATAATTCCCATAGATACAGTTGATTTGTCCATATTCTATTTTATCCACATCATCTACCCTTACTAAGAATAAACTTTCCTCTAAGCATACTTCTAATAAACGCTTAAAGCGTTCTTCATTGGTATAACTAAAGATAATATACTTATTATCCTTATATCTTTTAAAATCTTCGATAATTGTTTTTTCCTGAGCTTTATAGGCTGCAATCTCTTTCGCTCCTACAGTGTAATCTAATCCACCAATAGAGCGTAAGCCTTCAAGTGTTACATTCGCTTGACCAAAGATATTATCCACATTTTCATAAAGCTTCATATTGGCAATGCTAAAGCCACCAATTCTTCCACAATATTCGTTCAAATCCAATTCTAACTGATCAAACATTTCTCTTGATTTTGCAGGATCAATCACATAGATTCTCTTTAGTTCTACAAAATCAAAAAGTGTAGAAATATTGGGATTAAAGAACTCTAAGTATCTTGAGATAGTATCAAGATTCTGATGATTTTCTAAGGAAAACAAATCCTTATTTAATTGATCAGATTCAATTTGAGCTAAAGAAAAGCCATCCATAAAACTCATGATTTTCGTTTTAGCCGAAATAAAATCTGTATCATCATACATAAATTCCGTTACAGGTAAGATGACACAGTGATTTGTTTCTTCTAAAGAGCGCTGTGTTTCCATATCAAAAAACTTAATGGTGTCTACATCATCACCAAAAAAATCAATACGGATAGGCTTTTCAAAACCTAATGGAAATATATCTACAATACTACCACGTCTTGAAAACTCTCCCGTCTTGGTGATGGTAAATACATTTTCATATCCTAAACGAACAAGACGATTTAATAAATCATGAAGTTCAATAGTCATATTCTTCTTTAAGGTGAAAATATTTCCAAGCCAAGTTTCCCTAGGCATTTCATATTTTATAGCACCATGAATATTCATAATTACAATTTTCTTTTCTTCAGTTAATAAAGTATAAATTGTTTGAATACGTTCAAAAAGAAAGTCACCAGTAGACGCCACCATGGCAGCTGAGATCAACTCATCTGCAGGAAAGAATAGTACATCTTCTTCCTTCACAAAACCAATTAATCCATCGTAGTATTTTTGGGCTAAATAAAGACTTGGCAAAACGACAAAAATGCTTGAAATTCCTCTGTAAAAATCACAAGCAATCATCATCATATTAAAATCATCACAGGTTCCCCCTAGGCGAACCTTACTTTTGTTAAAGTATTCCTTGATATTAGGACTCTTTAACAACAATGGATATATATCCATTTAAACACCTCCCAATATAAACACCAAAAGACCTAACAGAAGCCTGTTAAGTCCTACTACAATTTCAATGCTTCGCCACTAGATAATTTTCTTTTTTGATCTTCATTAATGAGTTGTTCAATAACTAAGTCTAGCTTACCATCTATTACTGCATCTAAGCGGTTAATTGTAAATCCAATACGATGATCCGTAACACGATTTTGTGGATAATTATATGTACGAATCTTTTCAGAACGATCTCCACGTCCAATCAAAGACTGACGAGTAGCACCTTCTTTTTCTTCCTTTTCCTGAAGCATTTGATCATACATTCTTGTCTTCAATAAAGCTAAAGCTGTAGCCTTATTTTCATGCTGAGAACGATGAATCTGACATGCAACATACATTCCAGTTGGAATATGAGTTACACGCACTGCAGAATAGGTAGTATTTACACCCTGTCCACCAGGTCCTGAAGAACAGAAGGTATCAATACGAATTTCTGCCATATCTAATTCAAAATCAATATCTGCAGCCTCTGGCATAACTAACACTGTTGAGGTTGAAGTATGGATTCTTCCTTGTGCTTCTGTAACAGGAACACGCTGAACACGATGTGCACCAGATTCATACTTCAAGTAAGAATACACCATTTCTCCACTTACCTTAAACTGAATTTGAGAGTATCCTCCCATTTCGGAAGCCATAGCATCTAACACTTCAATTTTCCAGCCCTTAGATTCTGCATATTTAGAATACATACGGAACAAATCTCCAGCAAAGATGTTTGCCTCATCACCACCAGCGGCTCCACGAATTTCAACAATAACATCTTTCTCATCATTAGGATCCTTAGGTAATAAAAGAATTTTAACCTCTTCTTCAATTGATGCAATTCTAGCAGTTGTTTCCTCTAATTCTAAAGAAGCCATTTCTGCCATTTCAGCATCGTTAGAATTCTTCATTTCTTTTAAATCTGGAATAGAATCCTCAAGCTTCAACTGTTCACGATATAACATAACAGGCTTTTCTAGACTTCTTTGTTCCTTTGAAAGCTCTGTTAATCTTTTGACATCACATACGACTTCTGGATCAGATAGAAGCTTATTTATCTCTTCGTATCGTTCATCCATTATTTTTAATCGATCTAACATAATATCACCTTATTCATCTTTCTTTTCCGTAAAGCGGGAATACTCACCTGTAAACATAAATGGTAATCCATTATTTGTAGACCCAGAACGGTTTTTAGAAATAATTAAATCTGCTTCATTCTTTCTTGTAGAAGATTTATTATAATAATCCTCACGATACAAAAACATTACAATATCTGCATCCTGTTCAATAGAACCAGAATCACGTAAATCCGCCATAATTGGTTTCTTATCATCTCTTTTTTCAACTTCACGTGATAACTGTGATAAAGCTAGTACAGGTACACTTAATTCTCTTGCCATTAGCTTTAAGCTACGAGAAATCTTAGAAACACGTTCCTGTTGTGTGGCTCTACTATTTGCACTATCACTTTCAATTAATTGAAGATAATCAATCACAATAAAATCAAGACCAACATCACTAGCTAGCTTACGACACTTAGCACGAATAGAGGATATACTTGCATCTGAGGAGTCATCAAAGTATAAGTTTAATTGACCTAAATTATTACAAGCCGTATTAAAACGAGTCCAATCATTCTTGGTTCCGATTCGTCCACTCTTAATGTTGTTTAAACGTATATTACTATCACAAGCAATCATACGTTCTACTAATTGTTCAGCTGACATTTCCAAAGAGAATATAGCAACGGTACCATGACCACCTTTGTTGGCTCTAGCAACACGCACAGCTAGATTCATAGCCATTGCAGATTTACCCATAGCAGGACGTGCTGCCAAAATAATCAACTGTCCTGGTTGAAATCCTTGTGTATATTTATTTAAACATCCGAATCCTGTATCTAAACCAACAACTTCATCAGTACGACTAGAGTTTTGTTCCGTGTTGGTTAATACAGTTTTACTTACAACAGAGATAGGTTTAAAGCTATCAACCTTTCTACGCTTAGATAGCTCAAAAACTTCTTTCTCTACAAGATCAACATAATCAAATGCTTCTACCTTGCTATCATAACCATCCTGAGCAAGCTTTGTAAGTTTTTGAATTGTTGTACGCTTTATAGATGCCTCGCTCACTAAATCACAATAGGATTCAAAATTTAAAGTAGAGTAACTTCTATCTGCAATAGAGGATAAATATTCAATTCCTCCGCATTGGTCTAGTAAATGATTTGCTTCTAAAGTGGAAACAACGGTTGTAACATCAATGCTCTTTCCTTCTTTAGAAAGATTTAACATAGTACGATAAATCAATCGATTCTTTGCATCATAAAAATCGTCTGGAAGAAGTATATCAGAGAGTTCAATGATTAAATTTTCATCCATTAAAATACAACCAATCAAAGCAATCTCTGCCTCAACGTTTGCTGGCACACTTGGCACTTGTTGCATAATACTCCTCCTTATTTTTCAATAACATTTATTTCAAATGTAGCAATGATATCCTTATCTAAACGAACATTTGCAGTGAAGATACCTACAGAATTAATTTCAGCAGGTAATTCCACCTTTTTCTTATCAAGATGAATTCCTGTTTGAGCTTCAAACTCTTCACAAATGTACTTTGTTGTAATATGACCAAAGTTTTTACCTTCAGCGCCTACCTTAATGTATACAGAGATAAATTTATCTTGAATTTCAGTCTTTAATTTTTCTAATACATTTCTTCTATTTTCACTATCAATACGTGCTTGTTCTTGTTCAGCAGCAAGCTTCTTTAAGTTTTCTTCAGATGCTAATATAGCAAGTTTGTTAGTAATTAAGAAGTTACCATATCCATTTGCAACATCAAGGATATCATCCTTTTTACCTTTACCTTTAACATCTGCAATTAAAATAACCTTCATTTTACCATCTCCTAAATCAACATAATCTCTTTTCAATATTTCAATTAAGCGTGCTTTTGCTTCTGCAATGGTAACACCCTTAATCTGGGTAGCAGCAGCATTAAAGTGACCACCACCCTCCATCTCTTCCATGATGATTTGTACATTAATATCAATACTTCTAGCTGAAACACCTATATAGTTCTTATCAATACGACCAATCGTAAAGGCCGCCTCAATTCCTTCAATGGTTAATAATTTATCTGAAATCTTAGCTAGAGTCGTACGATCCTGAATAAATCTATCTTCTGGTTCTGCCACAATTGCAAATCTTTTCTCATAGATGAAGGCATTCACCATAGCCTCAGCTAAAGTACGTTCCTCATCATAAGAATCTCTTAGCAATCTACGAACCAAAACCATATCTGCACCCATTGTGTTTAATGTAGATGCAGCTTCAAATGTTCTTGTTCTCGTACGATATGTAAAGTTATTTGTATCAACAACAATACCTGCAAGCATTATAGATGCAACAAGTGGATCAAGTTCAAATGTATTATTATAAAATAGGAACATTTCTGATACCAATTCGACTGTAGATGAAGCTGATGTTTCAACATAATAGGAAACTGTTTGTGTATAACCTGCATCACTTGCGCGGTGATGGTCTATAACAGATACATTATTACATTGTGCTAATATATCAGGGAACATCGCAAGTCTTGGAGATTGTGTATCTGTCATAATAAGCAATGTATCAGGACGAATGAGTTCTTTAGCCTGTGTCTTAGTAACAAAGGCACTATAAATAGATTTATCTGTATGATTCTTTATCTTATCAAATACCTTTTGAACTGTTGCATCTGCAAGTTTAGGCTCAAATATCATCTTACAATCCTTAGTGGATGTGCTTGCTAAATACCATACAGCAAGCATAGATCCAATTGCATCGCAGTCAGCCAAATCATGACACATAATTAAAACATTACTACTAGATTCAATAGCTTCTCTTAAAGCCATAGTTTGAATACGAGCTTCAACTAAGGTATTCTTCTCTAATGAGTTTGTATTACCACCAAAATATTGAATCTTTTGATTTTGAATATTTACTACAACCTGATCTCCACCACGTTTTTCTGCAAGTTCAATTGCATTTTGAGCTAAAGAAACTAACTCAGCAGCTTCAACATCAAAACAAGCAACACCCATAGACATACTTGCCTTCAAGTGATTCTTATTAGAAATTTCACGTACTTGATTTAAAACAGAAAACTTATCTGCAATCATTTTATCTAGTGCTTCATGATCTAATACTACAAACATTTGATTACTAGACAAAGTTTCTAAACAACACCCATGACTATGTACCCAATCAGAAATGACACCTAGGATTTGTCCACGAATACTTGTTTGCTCTTGCATGTCATAACGTTTTAAAGAACCTTCTAAGTTATCAATATCTATTAGTGCGAATGCTGTGATTCTATCATTATATTTTTGAATTGTTTCCTCACGATATGTAACATCAAAGAAATATAAAATGCGGTTTTCTACATTATGTATAACATCAAACTGTGAATCATATGCTGTAATCAAAAGTTTTTCTTTTCCTTCTTTTAACTCTTCAATAAAACCACTAGTAATTGAATCTAAGGAATTGTTAATCAAATTATCTTTGAATACCTGTCTTGCATAATCATTTGCCCATTTTACTTCCATGCTTGCATCATAAACAATAATACCTATAGGCAATTTAGTAAAAGCCTCATCACCTGCAGCAGAAACATGGTGAGATATTGAATTCCAAACATTTAATCTGTTTTCTAGCCATGTTATTTTTTCTACATTCTTTCTGTTCAAAACTAACATAACCAATACCACTGTACAAATAATAAAGGCTATTGTAAAGGATAAATACACAAAGAATAGTGTAGTGCTTTTATAATTATAATATGTAAGGTATGCAAATACGATTGTTATACCTAAAGAAATAAGTGCAGCTATAAATTTTTTCAAATTTGTCACCCTCTTTTCTATTTTAACATTATATCAAAATTATTACAAATAATCAATCGACTTATGTGTTTCCTTTTGAAAAATCCAAACATTAAAAGATATAATCTTTTCAATTATATCTTACACTGCCTTATAAATTATAGATTCCACTTCAAGTCTTCTCATAATAAATCTATCCTCAAGAGTTTTATCTCTTTTAATATAAAACATATTTATTATAAAAATTTTGTCAATTCATACTTATCAACGACTAATATAAAAAACAAAAAAACTTACAGTCCTTCGTCTGTAAGTTCTATTCTAAAATATATTTAAGAATATCTGTCCTAATATTTTGCTGTTCAGAAAGAGTTCTAGGTAAACTACTATCTAAATGATATGTCTTAGATATATTACCATCTTTTAAGATGAATATGTCATCTGCTAAAAGAATTGCTTCATCAATATCATGTGTAACAAATAACACTGTCTTCTTATCCATATTCCATAGAGAACTAAAATAAGAAATCAGCTTATATTTCAAAGATAAATCCAATGACGAAAAAGGTTCATCCATCAAAATAATTGGAGCATCAAATAAGAAAGCTCTTGCGATAGAAACTCTTTGAGCCTCGCCCCCGCTAAGCTTTGTTGGATAAGTATCCTTTTTATCAAGAATTTCTAATTTGGAAAGAATTTCTTCTATTCTTTCATCTGAGGCCTCTGGTGAAACAAATTTCAAATTCTCTTTCACTGTCAAAGAAGGAATCAATCTAGCTTCTTGAAAGATATAAGACAACTTCTCAATACCTTCGATAGATCCATTATAATTTGTAAGTCCTGCAATCATATTCAGTAATGTTGTTTTGCCTACTCCGCTTTCTCCTAATATACATGTAATTTTGTTTTTAGGAAACTCTAAAGTAAAATGATCAAAGATTACATGTTCATCATATTTTTTACATATGTCTATCAGTTTAATCATGGCATATCACCTTCTTTAACAAATGCAAAATAGCTTCACTAAGCATACTTAATATAATCGCAACTATCGTCAAAGCAAATAGCTTTTCAACCTCTATATTCACCTTTGCAAATTGCATAAGCTTTCCAATACTATTTCTTGTTTGAGCTAATGCCTCAGCAGCGATAACCAACTTAATATTCAAACTAAAAGCTGTTGCAGTATTTTCTAAAATTACAGGCTTCATACTTGGAATATAAAGTTTTAAGATTTGATTCTTTTTAGATACATGATAAACATTTGCCATTTCTATTAATTTTTTATCTATTTGATGAAAGCCCGACAAAAATGCTTGATAAAGTGTAGGACATATCACTATGCCTGCAATCACTATTGGAGTTTGACTAGGGCTTATCATAATAATTAAGATTAATAATATAGCCATAGTAGGCACGGCTCTTATAATAGCCATAAAAGGATTTAAAAATTTTTCTATTTCCTTATAAGCATAGGCCAAAACTGAACAAAATAAAGCTATAATAAACGCTATTAAAAATCCTTCAATACATCTTAAATACGTCCATCCTAGGGATACCCAAAAGTCAGAATTTTTAATGAGTTCTCCTAAATTCAAAAATGCCTGTGAGGGAGTAGGTAAAATTAAATCTACCCCTATCCACCAACAGGCAATATACCAAATGAGTAAAATCAAAAGAATGACTGCTAGTGGATATATTAAATTAACTAGCAGCTTCTTCATCGCTTACCTCCAATTAATTCAAAAAGAAATTATCATTTAAATCAAGTTTTGCTAACTCTTTTACATATTCTTTCACGGAATCTTTAACAGAACTTGCATATTCTAATCTTACATTACATCTTGTAATTGTATCTTCAGTAAAGGTCATATTTCCTAAATTGCTTTTATGCTTCTTAAATACCTCTGGTAATGCTTCTAAATGATTATTTAAATATGATGTATTTCCTTCTAATTTCTTTAATAAAGCTTTAACATAATCAGGATATGTATTAGCAAATTCTTCTTTCACTACTAAACAAGCTTGTGGATATCCATCGTATGTAGTAAGTTTTTTATACTCTGCTTGTAAATCAACAGTGATTTTCATTTCAGGAATTAAGGATTGCGCACGTGTAACCTGTGGCTCTCCTAATACTCCATAAATCTCTGTTCCTTTTAGTACAGCTTGTTTAATTTGAGGAATAATTTCAGATGCATCATTTACTGTAGACAAAGCTACCTTTCCTGTAACTGCTTCTCCTGCTTCTTCATATGGAATATGATTACCATCTAAAACATACTTTACCATTTGAATTGTAGTTGCAGCAGTCGTTAAAATTAGTTTCCCCTTTAAATCTTCTAAAGAGGTAATCTCATGAGTTCCTGTTATATAGAGATTCCCAAAAACATTCACACTAGCTAACTGAATTTTAATTCCTTGTTTTACATATAACTGTGCTGCAGCAGTTGTTGGCATAATAGCTAAATCACAAGTATCCTGTGCTACTCTAGCAGCAATTTCTGTAGCTTGAACAATATGGAAATTTGTCTTACTTTCCTTGTATGTAAATCCTTCATCTAAAACACTAGCAAGTGCTAAAGCTGGAGTTCCATCTGGCATATAAATATTAACCTCGTTTGGAGTTTTTACTTCTTTACCACAAGATGTTAACCCTAAGCTTAATATTAAAATTAAGAATAAAATTACTTTTTTCATTTTTACACCTCACACTATTCTTTATCATACACCTTTTTAACAATAATTAAAAGTAAATTCAAAAAGATTTGCTATTTTAATAAGATTTTTTACTCTTTTATTTTATTGACTAGAGACTGACAAAATAAAAGACCATTGAAATTTCAATAGTCCTTTGTTGTTACTAGTCTTTTACAAATGGTAATAAAGCCATATGACGAGCACGCTTAATAGCAATTGCTAACTTTCTTTGATATTTAGCAGATGTACCAGTAATACGACGAGGTAAAATTTTGCCTCTATCTGTTACAAACTTTCTTAATAAATCTACATCTTTAAAATCAATATGCTCAATATGGTTTTGTGTAAAATAACAAACCTTTTTACGACCACGACGTTCGCCACGATCTGGTTTACGATTTTGTTGCATAATCAATTCCTCCTTTAAGTTTTAGAATGGTAAATCATCATCAGCTACATCCATATTGAAGCTTTGAGGAGCTTCTGGCTCTGGCTGAGATGTAGGTGTACCTGCATTGTAAGTACCACCATAATTAGGGTTATTATACCCTTGATAATTATTGTTTGGTTGTTGATAGCCTTGGTTTGGCTGATAAGACGTAGGTTGTGCGTTAGGATCTCTTGGTGTCAGATTCTCTACGCGCTCCACAATAACGTCAGTTGTATATCTTGTTTGATTATCTTGTCCTTGATAAGAACCCGTTTGAATTCTACCTTCAACAGAAAGTAAATATCCTTTTCTAATAAAACGAGAAATAAAATCAGCTTGCTGTCCAAAGGCAACACAACTAATAAAATCAGCTTGTCTATTTCCGTTTGCATCTCTGCTTCCAACACGGTCAATAGCTACTGTAAATCTCAAATTAGACATTCCTGATTGTGTGTAACGAATTTCAGGATCCTTGGTAATTCTACCAATTAGCATTACTTTATTCATGGTTAACTCCTGTCTTATTCCCCGTCAACAACCACAATATGACGAATAATATTTTCATTATAACCTGCGATACGATCAAACTCAGTAAGAGCTTTAGGAGTAGCCTCTACTAACATCCAAACATAATATCCCTTACGAGAATGTTCGATTTCATAAGCTAATTCTCTTAAACCCCATTCCTTACATTCTAAAACCTTAGATTGATTGTTTGTAAAAATGCTACTTACATTTGCAACCTCGGCTTTAATTGACTCTTGGTCTAAATTCGCACGAAGAATATACATAACTTCATACTTTTTCATATTTTTTCAACCTCCTTATGGACTTTTGGCCTAGCATAGTTTCTAGGCAAGGGCATTTCTTCAAAAATGCGTGATAATTATAGCACACCTTTTCATATTCTGCAAGTCAATTTAATGTTTTTTTTATTTTAAATTTTCAAAAAAATGGAAGCTAAAAAACTTCCATTTTATATGATTATGCTGATTTACTTAATTCCAAATAGAACAGATTGGCTGAATCCGCTTTTGTAATACTATGTGCACCTGAATTTAAAGTAACCGTAATAATTCCATTGCTTGTAGTATATTTTTTTCCATCTACTTTTATAGTTGCAGAAGCTTCACCAAATACCAAAACCAAAGTCATATTATCATTTGTACTAAATTTAATCTCTGTAGCAGATTCTAACTTTAAACATTGTGTAAGATTTAATCCCTTATATGTGGCTGTTCCTTTAGATTTTGAAAGACTACCAGTGATTGTAAATACACTACTATCAGTTCCATCTGTTGTAAAGTTATGCGTAACACTATTTGCAACTACTGGTGGATTATTTTCTCCTTCATCATCTCCATCATCAGGAGTATAATCACCTAATGTACCTTCAATTCCTAATACTCGAATCAAAGTAGACTTATAGGATAGAACTGCATTACTTAATTCAGGAATAATCTCATAATTTCTATCTTGTGTAGCATTATTAAAAGTCCATTTTAAATCTCCGCCATTTACTCTACCCGCATATTTCATAACCTTTTCTCTTGCTACTTCTGGTGTATCTACACTATATGTATACATAAGGCTTGAATCGGTATCAAAGTTATTGTAAGTTGAACCACCAGATAAAGCTTTAACAGTACTAGGTACTTGTTCATTTCTTGAGGTAGCAACATAAGCATCGAAGCTTGTAGAGTTTTCTTGATAAGAGATAACTTTGCAATCAGAGCCTCCCTCAATATGATTGCCATATGCTTTAATGATTCCGCCTGATTCTCCACTGAAAGTACCATCTCCTAAAGCATCTGTTCCTTGGGCAGCACTCATCATTGGATTTTTACAATTTCTGAAGTAATTATTCTCTACAAATGCTGATGCAGAAGTTGTAACACCTACACCATATTTTGCATTACCATCAAAGTAATTGTTATAAATATGAACTGTACAAGTACGTATTCTCGGATGTCTAGAATCAGAATGGTCATACCAATTATGATGATAAGTAATATAATTATCTTCTTTCTCTGACTTCATTCCTTGTAAATTACATTTTCCAGAATCCCAAAAATGATTATAAGAAATCGTAACATTTGTAGAAATCTTAGTATCTACCGAACCATCTCCCTTGGCCTTATCTCCTGATCCCTTTTTACC
>JAIDMV010000250.1 GCA_029050385.1 Anaeroplasmataceae bacterium
AAATCCTTACATTTATAATTTTAAATTGCGTGTTTTTTCAAACATTTCTTTTGAAACTTTAAAGATAATTCTTTTACTATTTCACACATCCAGTCGAATCCATCATTTTCATGTGGGTCAAAACTTCGTGATTTACGATAAATCTCTAGATATCCCTGAGATAATATCTCATTTATAATAATTGAATCGTCTACATATTCTTTTGCTAAAGCATACAATTGATTTTTAGTTATATTAAATAGATACTCTAAGTCATTTTCTTTATTGTTTGAAACTCCTATGATTAATCTATTAATGAGCAATCTTTCTTGTACATCCATGTATACTTCCTCTTACTGTATAAAGTCCTTTGCAAAAAGCACTTATCGTGACGGATGATTTTTACCTATAGATAGAATATGTTAAAACTTATCTTGATTTGGATAGTCCTTATAAGAAGGGTCAATAGCAACAAGCTCACTAAAATTATCAATCTCAACAACGTCTGTCTTATGACATGGTCTTATTTCTATCTTATAATTTTTTCTAGCATGTCTTAATGGGACATTATCCCAATAGTTTTCTTTACCACCACGTGAATTATAAACCTTAATTACATCTTCCTTTAGTTTTTTAGAATCTGCTTCGCTCCAATAGGAAATACCTACAGTTTGATAACAATTCTCTCCACCAAGCTTAAATTGATCAATGTAATTTCCTTTTTTAGTAAAACACCAATCATCAGTTTCTGCCATCTTTATTCCTAAATAATTAGTGGTATACTCATACTTATTTATTAACTCTTTGTTATTCACTAAAAGATCTGCCTCGCATATGTAGCAACGATCAACATAATCTATTGCTTTTACCAAAGAAGAAATATTGTTTGTGACATTATAATCCTCATTATCAACAAATGTAAGGAATGGATATTTTTCTAAAAGTTCATCAAAAATTTCTTTTTTATATCCACGAACAATAATTATATTTTTAATATCCTTCGCAACTAATGCGTCAATCAAAGTATCAATAATACGCGTACCATTAACTGTTACTAATGGTTTAGGTCGATCTAAAGTAACAGGTACAAGTCTTGAACCAAAACCGGCAGCTATAATAATTGCCTTTCTTACCTTATAAGGCTCAAGCATTTTTAATCCTTTTTCGGTGATTTCAAGTTCTTCTGTTGCTGTCAACTGAACAAATCCAGAATCGATGCAATAATTTAATTCTCTATTAATTGTTCCTAAAGATATGGTTAACATATCTGATAAAAATCTTTGCGTATATTTTTGTCTTCCATGTTGCTCAAGGAAAGTCAACAATGAAAATTGGTATCTATTAAGCTCCATAAATTCTTTATCCTTCTTTCTTTCTTCACGTACTACTAAAAAGTAATTTAATATAGATATTATAG
>JAIDMV010000251.1 GCA_029050385.1 Anaeroplasmataceae bacterium
ATTTATAACATATTAGGAATTATTATCGGTGTATTTGTGCTAATCAATTCTATATTATTAATTGTAAGTAAAAAAGAAAAGCAATTTGTTTGTATTATAAATTTAATCTTGGCTATAGGCTTTATAGGAACGGGAATAGGAGGATTTTTCATTCCTAAGGATTTAGATTATATTACAATTGTTTTATTATTAATATTTGCAGTATTATTTTTGTTTCAATACTATGTATTCTTAAAAAAGAACCAAACACCCCAGAAGCATAAAGTAACTTCTAGCAAAAAGTAGTTTATGATAAGGAAGATCCTCCGCAATAGATAAGATTTGCAGGTGCTCAGAGATGCCTAAAAACCCCATAGCCATATAAGCTATTAAAGGATTAGTAGTTTTTTGCATTCCACCAAGTATTTCTAGAAATGGATAAATTACGGGGTCCCCCTGTAAAAGAATTTTAATGAGCACTCTGAAGATAATCAAAATACCTAAAACCTGTAAGACAATCTGAATATTTTTTTGAATAGAGGAAAATAAAAATTTTAAGTAGGAAATCGGTTCTATAGAATTACTAGAACTGATTTTTTCTTGTTTATTAAAGATATGCATCCATATCGATGCTAGGGTAAGTAAGCTTACATAATAAATTGGAACAAGAATTGCAAATTGTTTACATAATAATAAAGTATAGGGTAAGGAAAGAGTAGAGAATGCACAAATCAGATTATGATACTCTCTTTTAGAGATTTCATTTCGCTCATAGCTTGCTTTAAAGAGTTTCGTGGAAGCTGGAGAGCCACATAATAAGCTGAATAGAATTAAAAATGCACTCTTTTCATTGTGTATATGAAATATAAATTTGAAAGGCTTAAAAAGAAGCTTACTTACTTTAGAGATTAATGGCATATGCTCAATAAAATCTATTACAACAAAACTAGGATACATAATAGGTAAAAGCACTGTGAACCACATTTGACAGGCATCCATAACTTCTTTAGAGACAGTAGAAGGATTGGTTATTAACAGATAAAGTATAAATAGAAGTATTATAGTCATAGAATCACAATTAAGTATATTTTGATTTATGATGTTTTATTCATATTCTTTCAGACTTAGAAATTTACTCTCTTGCTGACTTATTTTCTAAATTATTAATCTGCCAACTTCACTTTACAATAATATTATTGTAATGATATAATATATTATATAGAAGAGACTTAAAATGAATTTGTTGGAAGAGGCAAAGAAAAGAATACTTGGAAAGGAAGGATAAAATAATGAATGATATTACAAAAAGAGATTTTATAAAGAAATTTATAGTTTGGTTTTTATTATTGGCACTATTTTTGATTCTTATAATTATTTTTCTAGGCTTAAAAGATTATAAATCTTTAATTCCATGGGTGATTTTGAGTTTCATAATTATCGTCGTTATATGTTTTAGTTTTGGAGAATATTTAAAATATAAGCATAATACAAATGTTTTAGAGGGAACAATATCTAATATTGTTATCAGTTATAAGTCATATCAAGTAGTAATAAAAAGTGATAATCAAAATTATGTTGCTTCATATGATGCTACATTTCCACATATATTTTCTTCACATTTAAAAGATAAGGTAGGAAGAAAGTGTTATTTTGTAGTGAATAAAAAAGGAAAAGCATACATTAGAGATATTGAATAATTCAAATATAAATACTTTAGAGTTTGTGAGAAAAAGTCCAAGAGGAAAGTGGAACATATGCCTTTACAGGGGGAACTTTGAATCTTCCTGAAACTGCAGTAGCTGTTGCTGCTGCTTACGGAGTTGCTGTCGCTGCACTTGCTTCTTTAGGGTCTTTAATAGGTGGATTATTAGCATTAATTTAGTTATGATTTAATAAGTGAAATAGTTTAGTAAAGGAGAGATTATTATGTTTTTAGAAGGTGTTGTCATTGTATGGCCTGCTGTATACGGAACTATTATAGGAGCAATTTTACTAGGTATGATACTAGGCTCTATATTAATGATTTTAAGATGGAAAAATAAGAAAAAGGCAATTTTATTTGCAAAAGAACAAAAGTATTCAGCTTCAATTGAAATATTAAATAAAGTTGCAAGCAGTAGAACAATCTCTAAAATGGAACTTAGTGAAGTTCATATGATTCTAGCTGTAATGTATTTGATACTATCTAATGAAGAACAATTTTTAGATAGTATTGCTAAAGTGTCTTATAAAGAGCATTTAACTTTGAAGTCTTTTTGGAAATCTCTCTATTATCTTGAAAAAAAGGATATGACAAATTATGAGAAATCCAAAGAAAATATTGCTAAGAATTTTAATTTGAATTGCAAAACAAGAAACGAAAATCAAGATTCTTTGAATACATATCACTTAATTTTGCAACTACTTGAAGAGAAAGAAAAAGTGGAAAAGCAAGAAGAATTAAGAAATCTCTGTCAAACCTTCTGTGAAACTAAAATTTTATTGAAAGAATACTTATCTAAATTTTTTTAAAATCTTTTCTATATTATGAATTAAAAAAAGCAAATACCAAAGCCTTTTTATAGGTTTAAAGGTATTTGCTTTTTTATCCAATTAGTAGGAACTTTAGTTCCAATGTTTTTCTCCTTGTGGAAACCACAGTCAAAATCACTATTTTGGGGGAGGACTATTAATTTCTTAGTACTCATATTAAGTAGTAAATAAGAGGCACTAGGTTCGGCTTCAAACAAGAAAGAAGAAGACCTAGGCTTCTGAACTTACCCCCATAACTTAATGTACAAACAAACCCAAGTCATTAGCAATTTTGATTGAGTTTCTTATATTTTACGATATAATTATTATACGATAAACAGTAATTTAATGGAGGATATGAATGTGAAATTTGCATATTTGATTATGGGAAACTTTGATGATAAAACAGATAAAGCTGAAATACATAATGGTATTGCTCAGATTATTGGTGTTGCAAATATAGAGGAAGCCATAAAAGTAGTACAAAGATTACAAAATGAAGGTGTGAACTGTATTGAACTTTGTGGCGCTTTTGGTGAAGAAGGAGCAAGGAAAATTATTGAAGCAACAGATAATAAATTGCCTATTGGGTATGTCGTGCATTTGAAAGAACAAAATGATGTGTATAAGGCAGCATTTTCCCATTAGTAGTCTTTTTTTATAGAGTTTATTCCGAATAAGGGATGGAAGCGAATATTACTCTCATATGTTTGAAGTTGATAGCCCATCCTATGCTTCATAGGCATTCCTCTAGTCACAATATCAGTTAGAGCTGGACATTCCAAACCATCCACAACTTCAAATATTTATGCATATGTTTTAAAAGACAGTGAAGAATAAGTAGTTCAAGCTATGGATACTCTTATGTCATAAGGTGGTTTAAATCACAATGATGACTTAGTCAATGAATATAAGAGAGTCAAAGTAGTATTGAAAAGGCTTGAACTCACAAGTTATGAAGAGTATATGGATTACTTGGAGATATGGGAGTATTAAATTGAAACGAACAAAAAAGACCTTGAATTAGGATTGTTTTTTCCTATATTCAAGGTCTTTAATCTATAATAAAACTCGTTTATTGATAAGTATTATCATTTATGATAT
>JAIDMV010000252.1 GCA_029050385.1 Anaeroplasmataceae bacterium
CCATTATTCTAAGTATAATTCAATTGGAAATTATTGGACAATGGTTTCTTCTTTTGGTTCCTCTTTTGGCTGATTCTTTTTAATTTCACTACGAATCCAAAAATATCCTATAACAGAACCAATGCCAACAATAGCAATTACAATGATAAGCGTAACATACCATAAATGCCATGCCGAATACGACCAAATCCCATATACTAGAGAAGCAAGTATCGTATAAACAATAGCTATGCAGATATTCACATAATTATTTTTAATATGTTCTAGCATTTTTATCACCGGGCATATTATAGCATAATCTCATTAAAATTTCACTATTTTTTCACTATTTTTTCACTATTTTGGGTTTAATATACTCCAATCTTAATTTTATTAATATAAAAAGGAAAGCCGTGTTTTGCTTTCCCTTTGTTTGTCTTATTTTAATTTTATTGGATTAACAGATCCATCATCATTTGGATGTTCATCCAAATATTTTCTGATAGCCTCTGGTTTTCCAGATTTTAATCCTGGTTTACAAAGACTTAAATTTTCAGCAGTTTGATTCACGATAGCTTCTGCAAAACCTGCACATCCAGGATATCCACATGCACCACAGTTTGCGTTAGGAAGTATACCTGTAATGTCTTCTATTCTTGTATCCACTTTAACATACAAGAATTTTGCAGCTATAGCAAGTCCAAATCCAAAAAGCAATCCTAATCCTGCTAATATTCCTATTGCGATAAATACTTCTTTCATTCTTCATTATCCTCGCTTTCTGTTTCTAGTTCTTTCTTAATTTTTTCTAAATCTAGTTTTTCATGTATTTTACATTCTGTATTTGTACAATTCAAGCAGAACTCCTCAGAGATTTTAATGTTTTCACATCCCTTAGGAACTGGTGTTCTTTTGTTTAAAACATAAGATACAATGAATAGTACAACTAAGCATGCTATGATTGTTATGGCTAATCCTAAAAATGGATTCATATTATCCAATCATTCCTGATAAGCCTAAAAAGGCTAAGCTCATTAGAGCTGCAGTTGCTAAAGCAATAGGGATTCCCTTAAATGCCTTAGGTACATTAGCAGCATCTAAACGATAACGAATACATGAAAATACGAAGATAACTAAAGCAAAGCCTAGTCCTGTACCAATAGCCTCTGCCATAGACATTCCAAAGCTTAAGCCTTGAGATGAGTTTCCTTGAGCCACACCTAATACAGCACAGTTTGTAGTAATTAAAGGTAAATATACACCAAGGGATTTGTATAAGGATGGAGAAAACTTCTTTATGAACATTTCAACCAATTGTACAATAGATGCAATAACCAAAATATAGGTGATTGTATCCATATAGGCTATACCACAGAAATCTAAAAGCTGATAGATTGGCCAGCAGATTGCAGCGGCAAGTACAATAACAAATGTAACTGCAACACCCATACCTAAAGCGGATGAAGATTTTTTAGATACACCTAAGAAAGGACATACACCGTAAAATCTTGAAAGTGTAACGTTATTGATTAGCATTGCGTTTGCAACAGCTAATAGAAATGCAACAATTAAATTCCAAATCATTTTACTTGTCCTCCTTTACTTCAGCTTGCTTAGCAGCTAATTCAGCTGCTTTTTTCGCCTTTAATTCTTCTATTCTTTTTTTCTCAGCCAAAAGCTTCTTTTCTTCCTTATGATTTCTATAAAATGCCATCACTGCTAAGATACAGCCTAATGTTAAGAAACCACCAGCAGGAAGAACGAATAGCTTAATTGCATAATTAGATAATGGAGTTATACTTGTATAAGGAATAAAGGTGAAATATACACCAAAGGTTAATCCGCCAGTACCTAAAATTTCACGAATAATACCCATAATGCATAGAGCCATTGTAAATCCAATTCCCATACCTAATGCATCTAATAAAGACAATAATGGTCCGTTCTTAGAGGCAAAGGCTTCTGCACGTCCTAAGATAATACAATTTACAACGATTAGGGATATGAATACACCTAAGCTAGCGTACAGTTCAGGTAAGAATGCTTCTGCAAACATCTTAATTATAGTAACGAAGGTTGCGATAATTACAATGTAACAAGGGATTTTTACTTCTGAAGGAATAATCTTTCTTAGTAAAGAAATCAAAACGTTTGAACCAATTAAAGTAAGAATAACTAGAATACCCATACCAAAAGCTGATTCTAATGACTTAGTTGTTGCCAAAGTAGGACACATACCAAGCAAACCAACAAGTACAGGATTTTCTTTAATGATACCAGCTAAGAAAGCTTTTAATCGATTAGATTTTTCTTTTACTGGTTTTTCTTTTGTCTGTTCCATTAGTTCGCACCTCCTTCTCTTGTTTTTGCATCATCGAAGGCAGCTTTAACAAGACTACGAATTAATTTAGATGCATAAGTAGCACCTGCCGTAACATCTGATTTTTTCAAATCCAAATTATCTACATCTGTTTCTGTCATATCTGTTATATACTGAGTATTTAAATGTTTATCTGCCTCACTTGAGAAAGATTGTCCATTTGTTATAAAACGTACACCTGAAAGTTTAGATTCAGGAGTAATACCTAATAATAATTTAATTTGTCCATAGGCATTAGATCCATCTACAGTATAAATAAATCCTAGAAAGTTTCCAGCTTCATCATATGCAACAATTACCTCTTTAACACTTGAAGAAGAAAAACCTTCTGTTATAGTAGTAGATTTGCTTGCATCATAGGTCTCAAATACTTCTTGACAAAGCTTTGCCTTCTTTGCCTCATTATTCTTAGTAATAATCGGCGCAGTAAATAAATTAATACAAGCAATTAATGCTGCACAAACACCAGCAATTAAAGTTAGAATAAGAGCAGTTATAGTATATTTTTTCATCTTATAGCCCTCCTATATCTGTATTTGGTGAGCCACAGAGAATCCCACAATTAAACAGATTACAACCATGGCTACTCCTAAGCCTAATAGTTGTTTCCAAGTATAGGTATTCTTCTTGCCACGCATTAAATGATCCATTGCAGGTGCAAACATATTTGCGATGAGAATAGAGAAGGCAACACCTTCTGGATATGCTCCACAATATCTAACTAATGCTGTAATAATACCAGCCATTGCACCAAATGCAATTCTACCAAACTTTGTGGTTGGTGATGTTACAGGGTCTGTAATCATAAACACAGCACCGAATAACAATCCACCAGAAAGCATTTCATACATAAATAAATCAAATACATTCCAGTTTACATCAATTGATGTATCATGTGCTTGATTACTCCAAATACAATATGCCACAATGCTTACAACAAGTGTAATGATAGCAAAGCTTCCTATCATAGATAAACAAGCTCTTAAATCAGCACTTCTTCTTACGAATAAATAAATTCCACCAATGATAATCAATAAGGAACAAACCTCACCCATAGATCCTGGAATTTGTCCTAAGAATAAATCTAGCAAGCTATATTCATTTAAGGCTTGTCCAACCATTCCTAGATTTTCCTTTACTGCAGCAAGTGGTGTACCAGAAGCTGCAACGTCAACTCCGCCTTGGCCATAAATAAGTTTAGAACCAAAGCAGACACCCACAAATACACGTCCTGTGGCAGCCGGGTTAAATATATTACTACCCAAACCACCAAAAATCATTTTACCAATCAACATACCAAATAATGCACCAATAAGTACAACATACCAATTACAGCCTGCAGGCATAATTAATGCATATATTATTGCAGAAATGAGTGGGGCAATAATATTATTAATTGTATATTGATTCTTTAATTTTAAAAATCCTTCTTTACTAAAGAGTTCTTTAATCTTCATACCACTAGGCCATTTAATGAACATGTGACAAACAAGTTCTGTAATAAGCATAGTAGATACTGAGATTAAAACAACATAAATTCCATTCCATCCATTTTGGATACAAGCGAATAATAGCACTGGTACTAATGCAATTAATACATCTAGCATCATTCGCTTAACAGATACCGGCTTACGAATGTATGGAGCACTTTGAGCAACTAACTTCATAACTTTTCCTCCTATACCATTCTTTTTGCCTTACGGCAATAATCTGTTAAATGTATTTTAGATGTACATGTGTAAGAACACATACCACATAAGATACAAGCTTTAATATTTAACTTATTTAATGCATCCTTATCCTTGTTCTTTACCGCCTGCATAATTTGAATTGGCTGGAGTCCTGCCGGACAAGAATATACACAGGACGCACATCTTACACAAGGCTCCTCATGAATTGGACGTTCATTTAAAACAATAGTTGAGGTACAAGTCTTAGTGATAACTGCATCATCTCTTACTAGGTTAGCTCCCATCATAGGTCCACCCATAATAAGAACCTTATTTTCATCACCCTTATATCCGCCACAGACATCAATTAGTTCTTTTAAGGACGTTCCTATTCTTAAACGAATATTTTGAGGAATATTGATTCCGTCTCCTGAAAGTGTATAGTTTCTCTTAGTAACAGGCTGATTATATTTAATTGCACGATATAAACCAACTGTTGTAGAAACGTTAAATACCATTAACCCAAGCTTAGCAGGTAATACTCCTGCAGGAACTTTGATTCCTAAAGCTGATTTAATCATTTCGATTTCCCAGCCTTGTGGATAATAATTTCCAACTCTACATACTTCAATATTCAAATCTGGGAATCTTGTTAACTCTGCAGTCAAACAATCATATAAATCTTGATATTTCTTCTTAATACAAATTAAGCCCTTCTTTGCTTTAAAAGCCTTCATTGCATAACTTGCGCCTAAGATAACACGTCTTGGATGTTCTAGCATCATACGATGGTCTGAAGAAATATATGGCTCACATTCAACACCATTAATTAATATTGTGTGGATTGGATCCTTGGTCTGGAACTTAATATATGTTGGGAAAGAACTACCACCCAAACCAACTAAAGAAACATCCTTTGTAATTCTTGCAAAATCCTCTAAGGTTAATTGATCAATTTCCTCATCACTTCTTGGAATTTCAGGACTAATCCACTCATCCTTTTTATCATTCTTAATTTGTATAAACTCTGTTAACTTTCCACTACGATGGAACTTCTTGACAAAGCCTACCACTTCTCCAGAAACTGTTGAGTGAATAGGCTGTTCAAAAAATGGTCCTTTTCTTACGCCAAGCTTTTGGCCAATTTTAACCTTATCGCCAACCTTAACAAAAATATCGCTATCAGCACATCTGGCATTTGTTATAGCCATATAAATATACTCAGGCTCTAAATATCTTAGTGTAGGTAAACTTGTAGTAGAAACTGCACCAGTTATTTGTCTTGTTTTAGCTATCACTATAATCCCTCCTTCTTTACTTCTTTTTAATGATAATTTCGAGTTTATCAATAACATCTTTTAAAATCTCAATAAACACTTCAGCGTTCTTAAACATATTATCAAATAACATATTTAAATTCTCTTCAAAATTTTCAGGTAATATCTTACATTCTTTTTTACAAATGGAGATAAGTCTTTTCTCTCCTGGATGTGTCATATAATTTAAGGCAAAAATAATATCAAAATAACTAGCCAAAAATTCTGTGGTTCTATGATTGATACTTACTTTGTCCTCTCTCTTTACTGCTTTTTTGATTTGATCAAAATAGCTTGGTAAAAATCCATTTAGTAAGGCACCATTTTTAGAAATAATATTAGCGCGTAATTGTTGTGGATAAGGCACATTGAACTTATCCTGCATTTTTTTAAAGGCTCCTGTCCTATCACTAAAAATTTTAGAATGTAAGACATTATGCCAAAGACATGTAGTATATCCATTAGAAGCACAATGATTAAAAACTACTGCTTCTAATCCTTCTTCAAATGATTTTAAATTTCTATAGATAATATCAATTGGGATATCATCATTCATTACACAATTATCCTCTGTTTCCCAAAAGGTATTATTACATTCAATTTGCTTACAATATTTTTTTAAAATAGGCAATCTTTCCTCTGGAGCAATAGGTGTAGTATAATAGACATAAACATCATAATCTGATGCCTTATCTGCATAACCGCTAGCTCTTGATCCTCCAATCGCTATCGCTTCTACCCCTGCAATATGACTTAACTCTTTCAAAAGCTCTTCAACTATCATATCTGACTCCTTTACTTCACAATTATATAATAACGCTTACATTACTATTTTAAAACATTTAAACAAGAAAATCTAGGAAAAAAGATATTTTCCTAGATTTTTTTTCTAACTTGTATAAAAATGGCTCTTTTTAACATATTCCATCACTTGAATATCTGGTACTATTTCCTCTAACATAATACTTATCCATTTCTTTTTGTTCATATGGTAGGCCTGGTAAAAACCTTTCTGCGTTAATATTTTATTTAACTCTTCTTCTTTTATTTTCAAATTTAGGACTTCGGTCATTCCAGAAGCATTTTTTTCTATCCTGCTTCTATCTACATAAAGTATTGCTGCATACCATTTTTTATTTTCTGGATGGCGAAATATGGCATGGTCTGGAGCAGATTCCCAAAGAAACTCAGGTTCATTATGATATGTGTCGATGATTTCCTTTGCGATACGATTGGCTTGTGGCGTCATAAAATATAGCTTCTCACAGCATTTATCTGCAATATCTAATAATATATTTTTATATTCTTCTCTAATCGAATTTACAAATTCTCCTTTGAGACTTTCAACACGAAAATTCGTATATTCTTCCTCTAAACCCGGCTCATATATACTGCCTGTAAGTGTATTAAATTCATCGTAAACCAACTTTACTGTAAAACCATTTTTCATTTTACAATTATATTTATAGCAATTGCCATCTAAATTAAATCCATAACTTAATAATTTATCTTTACAAAACTTCATTTTCTTAAATACTTCAGACTCAATGCTCATATGCAATCCTCCATAATTATTATAGCATATTTATTAAATATATGATATAATGAATCTATGAGAAATAATAAAGTAAATGTTTGGTGTAAACCATTATTACAATTTAAAAAAACACTATAGGCTTATCCGAAAGGGTAAGCCTTTATTATTTCTCAAAAAAGGAGGAAAATAATATGTTAAATAACGAAAACAAATACGATTTAATCAAATTTGAAGATGGGGAATTCTCGCTTGATGTGAATGTGAGTCCTAATGAGGATACTGTTTGGATGACTCAAAAAGAAATCTCTTTACTATATGGAAAAGCAAGAAATACTATCACGGAGCATATTCGCTCTATATTTAAAGAAATGGAACTAGACGAATTTTCAGTGTGTCGGAAAAACCGACATACTGCTACAGATGGAAAAACATATACTCTTACTTATTATAATCTAGATGTTATTTTAGCAGTCGGCTACCGTGTAAAATCAAAAAGAGGTATCCTATTCCGTAAATGGGCTACCTCTATCTTAAAACAATATATGTTGAATGGATTCTCATTGAATGAAAAGCGTTGCTTAGAATGTCAAGAAAATCTTGTCAGTTTAAACAATAAAGTGAATACTTTACTAGAACATGATATTCAGCATT
>JAIDMV010000253.1 GCA_029050385.1 Anaeroplasmataceae bacterium
CCATTAGTTTATCTAACTTCTTGATTAATCCTGCATTCTTAAAGTGAAATACTATAGCTCCTATTGCATAAGGAAAAATTAATATTTCAGATAAAAGAATGACTACTATTAAGACGAAGACATTCCATTTAAATATAGGATTTTTTTCTTGTAGAACTAAACCATCTACTATATTTCTATCAATTTTACCTATGTAATAATAGTTTCCATAAAATTTAGAATTGGTAAGCTTAAATTTAAAACGGTCTTCCGTTAAATCAGAATCTTCTGTCATTTGGTAGACATTATGTTTTCTATCTATAATGCTTACCAAAGGTGCAATAAATACATAAACACCTAAAATGATGATAAGAATTCCAATACCAATACCAAACCAGCAATCAATAACTTTTGTATCCGTGCTATCCGCAAAGGACATAATAGCCATTTCTGTCAAGGACATTGCGGTTAAGGCTGAGCATAAACTAATCATTTTTATATTTCTATAATAATGTCCTGTACCATAAGCATTTAAACATCCTCTAATTGCAACTCCAAGTTCAATAAAAGATACAAAAGCAATTAGCGTTCCTACAACCATAGTATAGTCTGTCATTTCAAATACAGAAAATAACAACAAAATCATATAGATGGTATATGCAACTCCTGCAAGCAATAAAAATGTACCGACAAAATTATTTCTAAAGCTAAAAGATCTTCGATGGGATTTTGTGGCGCCTAGATAACATTCAAATCTTGAAAGCATCATAAAAACATTGATTGCAGCCGTAACAAAAAATACTGTATTGATTAAAAAGCCTAAAATAACTTTTCCTACAGCTAAGATTAAGTTGAAAAGTATAGAGAATCTAGCATGAAATATTGTTCGTTCTTCGAAGCTTAGATTTCTGTATTTCTTCACAAAACCCAACATAAAATCTACTCCAGTCTTAAATCCATTATACAATATTCAAAAGAAAATATCCATCTTTAAATGATGGACATTTCTTAATTATTGAGTAATTCATTACTTAATGTTACAATTTGTTCGCTATATTTAGCTCTTCTCCCCTTTAATATCTTTTGATAAATTGGATAATTGATGCATACCATAAATATACCAATAACCCCAACTATAACTCCTAAATAAAATAAATTCTCTAGTATCACTTTCATAGCTATGCACATTCCTACTCCTAAGACTAAGCTACCTATAATACCAAATATACAAGCAAAAATTAAAGCAGGTCGATTTACCTTTTTATCCAAAGCTTTTAAATCATCTAACTTTGATGGTTCTTTTTCTTTATATTGTTTTACTAGTTTTTCTACATAATTTCTTTCATATTGTTTCATTTCTTTCTTCCTCCTTGATTTTACACTTTAAGTATAATCTTTATTTTTAAAAGAAGTTTGAAAAAAATGTTAAAGTTTTGTAAAATCCATTTTTTTATAAAAAAAGAGACCAGTTTTGGTCTCAATCTTTTTATTCTTCGTACATATCCTCATAATCATCCATTAGATCATTGTACTTATCTTCATTAAAGTCGTCTTCAGAATAACGTTCCGTAAGTTCTCCGTCGATAATTGCATCATCGTCTTCGTCATATTCATCCTCGTATTCAGAATCTTCATCGTCTTCATCCTCATACTCGTCTTCGTCTTCGTACTCATCGTCGTCTTCATCTTCATATTCATCATCATCTTCATCAAGAGATTCTTCTTCGGTATCCTCTTCATCTTCTAGAGGTTCGTCATCAAGATCAGCACCCTTAACATTGAAGGCAGAACCATCCTTATCATATTCATCCAAGGATTGACGACATTTTAAATCCCACTCTTCATTTCCCATATATACAAATTTCGAACTTGTAGTAATGTCAATATATAATTGTGTAGCAAGTTTTCCGTCGGCATCATCTAAGCCTTTAATTTCTAGAACTTCTCTTATTAGGGCACGAATATTTTGTTGTGCCTTCTTTTGTTCCATTAAATAGATTGCCACCTCTAATAGAGACATCTGCGAAACATTTTCCATTTATAATTCCTCCAATATTTGAAACACTAGATATTTTACTAAAGTTTTAAGAAATTATCAAGTGTTATCGTACAAATCTAATGATAATTTTGATTAAAAAGTTTATTTTCTCTACTTTTCAAATAAAACAACTTGAAAAGTATGTGAAGATAAAATCTCTTCATCCATCTTCATATCATAGCTTACTTTAAGTTTGTTTTTTTCTATCGTTAGACTTTTTGTTTGTACCAAAAAATCAAATTCCAGTCCTTCTGAATTTTTATATGTTCCCTTTGTAAGTTTGTCCAAACAAAAATGCAAATGCATTTCTATAAAACCAAAGCGTTCTAAAATAAAGGAATCTTCAAATAGTGTAATTTGAATTTGTGTACCCAAAGAGGACTTGTCCTCAAATTGTATTACATTCCCATTTTGAATTGCTTCTGTTTGAAAGCTTGTTTTGTTTTTTTCGTTATCAAAGCTTAAAAAGGATACAACCATATAATCTCCTAAATTACTAAAAGTATCAATAAAACAATAAATCCTGGCAATCTAAAAAAACCAATTAATAGTATAGACAATGGATTGAATGGTAAAGATAGATTAAAGAATTGACCTATCAAATTAAAAACTAGAACAGACACTACACCGATAACAACTGACTTTAAAACATATTTAATTGCTTTCAGCATAAAATCACCACCTAATTATATGATGATGATTTTTTTAATATTCTCTTCTACCCTCCATTGCCTTAAGCAAGGTCATTTCATCTGCATAAGACATTTCTCCACCCACAGGTAAACCATGAGCAATACGCGTTACCTTAACTGAATAGTTTTGCAAAAGTTCCTTAATGTATCTTGCTGTAATTTCTCCTTCTAAGGTCGCGTTGGTAGCTAATATAATTTCTTCTAGTTCCTCTGTTTGAACAAGTTTAACTAAAGAATCAATATTCAAGTCTTGCGTGCCTACACCTTTAGAAATACTGATTGCCCCATTAAGAACATGATAAATTCCTTGATACTCATTTACATTTTCTATTGTGTATAAATCCTTAATTGTTTCTACTACTAAAACTTGTTTATGATTTCTAGTTTGATTCTTACAAATTGTACACAAATTGTCTTCACATATATTTCCACAAGATTTACAAATGTGAATATTATCTTTCACATCTATTAAATGTTTTGAAAAGTTATGTGTTGTTTCTTCATTCATTTTTGTGTACACATATAAGGCAAATCGTTCTGCTGATTTTTTACCAACAGAGGGTAATCTTGTAAAATCCTCAATTAAGTCCTCTAACGGCTTAGGATATTTTAACATTAGAACAAGCCACCGAATCCGCCGCCGAATCCACCTAATGCTTTTTGAGATTCAGCTTCAATCTTCTTAGTTGCATCATTTAAGGCAGCAACAATTGTATCTTCAATCATTTCAATGTCTTCTTTAGATTCTAAGGCATCTGGATCAATTTTCACAGATACAACCTCATGAGTTCCTTTTACTTCAACAGTAACCATACCGCCGCCGGCTGTTCCTGTAAACACTGTTGACTCTAGCTTGGCTTGAGCTTCCTCCATTTGTTTTTGCATTTTTCTTAAACGCATCATTGCTTGTTGATTCATATTAATCCTCCGAAATTTCTATTTTTTCTTTTTCGATGAGCTCACATAGCTGTTCATACTGCTCATCTTTATTTTCTATTTGCTCAGGTTCTTTTCTTTTAAGAACACCAATCTTTATTTTCTCCAAATGAACTACTGGAGTATCCTGAGAATATTTAGAAGCATAATCTGCTCTTATTTTATTCCAAATTATTTTAGGCAAGCAAATATAGTCTGTTAATCCCGCATTAAAGGCTTCAAATATCTCCATAATCTTTTGGTAATTTTCATACCGCATAAGCCTATTACAGAATCCTAAATCATTTAATACCACTATTAATTTATTTTCATTTACTGCAACAATTTCTCCTGCAACAAGAATTTGCGCGATAAATACACCAGAATACTCTGACCCAATTTGCTTCCAAATGGCTTGTAATCTAGTTTTTCTAGATTTAGAAGCAGAGTTTAAAATCTCTTCAATTTCTTCAATCTGTACCTCATTATTATTAGTAATCGGTTGTGGCTTTGGAGTTTCCACCTTTACCTCTTCTACTAGAGGGACAATAGGTTCTTCTTGGATTTGTTGTATTTCTTCTCTAGTAGGAATACTTACCTCAATAGGTTGCGGCTTTGGAGCCTCTACCTTCGTCATAGAAAGCATATGAATGGTATGTTCTAATTGTTCTATTCGCTCTAAAAGATTCGCTTCTTCATTCAACTTGATATCACTCATCTTAAGAATTGCTAGCTCTAGATAAGCACGTTTTTGATTAGAAAAACGCATCGTATTATTTGTTTCATTTAAATGATTTAACCAATCATAGATTATTGTTTTTGAAATTTTTTTGGCAAATTCAATAAACTCTTGAGCGTGGAATTCTAATCTGTCATCTAAGATCGCATTACTTTTAAATAAAAGAACATCTCTTAAGAAGATAATCATATCATTAATAACTCTAGGAACTTCTTTACCTTCTTTTAAAACATTATCCACTAGCTTCAGCGCTTCTGTTCCATTACCTTCTAAACACGAATCAAGAATTTTAAGTAATTCCTTATAACTTACATTTCCACTAACCGCTAGAACATCCTCTAAAGTAATTTCATCATGAATACTAAAGGATATGGTTTGATCAAACAAAGATAATGCATCACGCATACCACCTTCTGCAGAGGAAGCAATTTGATTAAATGCTTCTTCGGTCATATGGATATTCTCTGCTTCTGCAACAATCTTTAAACGTCTTAATATATCTTCAATCGCTAAAGATTGAAAATCAAATCTCTGACAACGGGATAGGATCGTGCTTGGTAACTTATAAGGCTCTGTTGTAGCTAAAATAAAAATAACATGCTTTGGTGGTTCTTCTAACGTTTTCAATAACGCATTAAAAGCTGCATTAGAAAGCATATGAACCTCATCAATGATGTAGACCTTATACTTTCCTACCGCAGGCATATATTTTACACTGTCTCTTAAGGCTCTAATGTCATCTGCGCCATTGTTAGATGCAGCATCTATTTCAACTACATCTGCCACTGTTCCCTTTTGTATTCCCTGACAGATTTCACATTCATCACAAGGTTCTATAGATGGTCCATGTACGCAGTTTAAAGCCTTGGCCATTATTTTAGCTAAAGTTGTTTTACCAGTACCTCTAGGTCCACAAAACAAATAAGCATGGGCTACTTTATTTAATTTGATTGCATTTTGTAAGGTTTTAATAATGTGCTGTTGTCCAACCACATCACAAAATTTTTGTGGTCGATATGCACGATATAATGCTACATATGCCATACCATATCCTCCTTTATTTAGATTCTAAATAATAAACATACTCTACCCCGTCATTATCAAAATAACGGTAATAGGTTATATAGGTTTCTCCACTAATAAGTAAATCATAAATAGAAGTTGTAAAGCCATCCTTATTCAAATTTACTCCAACAGGCTCAAATGCCTTTGCAACTAAATCGCTACAATAGGATTTGTTGTCTGTATCAAACAAGAATGAATAGTTATAAGGATCTCCAGCAAGAGCTAATCCTCTAGCTACAGTTCTTGTACGTTCCTCTTCTGTCATATGAACTCTCAATCCTATGATAGGATACTTATATTCATTCCAATAGGTTTTAGAGTATGTATCTGCTAAATTCAAGTCACTATTCAGTCCTGAGGATTCAATTGTATACATTGAACTAATGTCATCTATTTGATCCTCATAGTCATCTAAAACTAATGCTGCATGTCCTCCTGCAAAAAAGGAAACAATTTCATGAATAAGAGGGATTTCTAATTCAGACTTCAATGTAATAAGAATATCTCCAGCATTTCCTGGATAATAATCACTCCCTATTTTTTCTACAGTTGGTCTTTCCTCATCTGATGGAACAATGTATACTTTAAGCATACTTGAAGAAGCCTCTTCATCAAATACAGCTTTACTCTTAAAATTTTCAATTAATATATCGGAATAAATGGTTTTCGTAATTGCAGAAGTAAGTCCACCTACCGCTACAAATAATACCGCAGTTTCTATTCCAATCAGTATCATCTTAATTATTTTTTTCATACTTCTATTTTACCATATTCTATATAAAATTGGTATACTTTTAGAAGAGATTATTCATATTCCTTTGGTCCAGTATATGGTTCAAATTGTCCTTCAAATAAAACCTCTTCAATAATTTGAGCACAATCCATAGCACATCCTCTACAGCTTCTCAAACGATCTGTTATACCATCAGTACCTCTTAATATCTTACATATAGAAGTTGTGTTCATTTCCTCAAAGCGGTCAATCATCTTATGACCAATATCAAATGTTGCAAGTTTAGATGCTGGCTTTGCCATATTGGCATCACTATTTTTTAATCCAGCTGCTAAGACCATGGCACAAACAGAACCACAGGTTCTATACTCTTTTGAAATTCCTAAACCAAAGCCTTCAGATACTCTGAATGCAGTCACCTCGTCAATTCCTAATAAGTCTGCATAGGTACAGATTACAGCTTGACAACAATTGTATCCATTCTTATGTCTTTTAGCTGCTTCAATTACTCTACTTTCCATTTTTAATTTCCTCCTTATTTTTCATGTAAAAATAGTTTAAAGTTTTGTTTCCACATCACACGATATTTTTTAAGCATTTTTCTAAAGAATGCTCTTTGTTTTGATGTTAAATTTTTATATCTTTTGATTATCCCGCGTATAGAACGCAAGGGATGTCTAACCCAATCTAAAACTGTTGAATAGGAATGCTCCATACTCACTTGAAACAGAATTTCAAGGAATCTTTTTCTAACCTCAATAGAAGCCGTTTCAATAAAATCATGTGTGGTTTTTTCAAAGGTTTTAGAAAATATATTTGCTTTGTCGACAAGTTTAAATTTTCCATCTTTTCTTACCACCCAATTATAGGGATCATGCTGAAAAACACTTAATCCCTTCGTTTTAACAAAAATTAAATCTTCGCTATGATATAGTAAAATACCTACCATTGCTTCACGACATGTATACTTCTCTATCCGTGTTAATAGCCGCTTCATCTCTTCAGTTTTATGAATATCTGTTTGAAATCCTGGACCATCATAATCATAGATAAAAACTATTCTATCTTGAATTTCTTTATTCGCACTATATGCTGCATAAACTGCCAAATTTCCACCCTTAGAATGACCTCCTAAATATATAGGTAAATCTCTTTTTCCTGCTACTCTTTCTAAATAACGCGTAGCTTCTTTTTGAGATGGAATGATATCTAAATAAGACATATTTAAATTTTCTTTCCAACCTAATAAAGTGATGTCGGTTCCTCTATAAGCTATGAACATAAAGTCTTTAAAAAGAAAAGTCATTGCACAAAACTGTTCTACCTCTTCTACATTAAATTGGTTAGAAAAATAGTTCATATGTAACCCTTCATAT
>JAIDMV010000254.1 GCA_029050385.1 Anaeroplasmataceae bacterium
ATATTTATTTAATAGAATTATAATTTATGGAGAAAAATGAATATGGAATTATGTGATACTGTTAGAATTCAATTGAGAAACTTTTGTCAACAAGATTTAGAGGATATGTATGAATTTTGCAGTCAACCAGAAATTGAAACAGTTGGATGGACTGCGCATAAAAGTGTTGATGTGACAAAAAAGGTTTTGGCGCAATGGATACAAGATGAAAATATTTTTGCGATTGTTTATAAAAATGAGAATAAAGTAATTGGATACATAGCGATACACGAAGATTCAGAAGAAGGACGTTTAGACACAAAGGAATTGGGATTTGCTTTAAATAAGCAGTATCGCCGACAAGGAATTATGAGTGAAGCAATCCATTGTATATTAGATTATATATTTTCTAAAGATATTTTATATGTATGGGCATGTTGCATTCAAGATAATATTTCATCTAAAAACTTAATAGAAAAAATTGGATTTAAATTTATGCAGGAAGGGGTATTTTTTTCAGAGAGCTTCAAAAAGGAATTACCATCATATGAATATAGAATGTGTAAAAGCGATTGGCTAACGAAAAATTAAATTTCAATATAATGGAGGTTACTATGAACAAAGATATGACAGTCCAATTTGATGATGGACTTATTAATATACGTGTAGGGGCAATCATCTTAAAGGATGAAAAGCTACTTATGGTTGGAAATAAAAGAAATAATTATCTATACTCCGTTGGTGGACGTGTTAAATTTGGAGAAACAGCAGAAGAAGCAGTTGTTCGAGAGGTTTTAGAAGAAACAGGTATAAAGCTGGAAATTGATCGTTTGGGTTTTGTCCGCGAAAATTATTTTTATGGTGCTGAAAAACTAGGCACAAGGAAATTGATTTACGAAATTGCTTTTTTCTTTTATATGAAAGTTCCAAATGATTTTTCCCCGAAGTGTGATTTGTTTAATGAAGACAATCCTAAGGAATATCTAAAATGGATTTCTTTAAATGATGAACAAAAAATCTATCCTGATTTTTTCAAAGCAGAACTAAAAAAACCTAAAAATAGCGTTCATCATTTTGTAAATGATGAACGATAAATCTAAATTCAATGGAGGATATTATGAGCAAATTTACTGAAAAAGGATATTTTGTAAAAGAAAATGCACCAATTTACTTTACTGAAGATATGAATAAAACCATAAAGTGGTTTGAGAATGTAATGGGTTGGTACAGCAATGTGGTTGAAAAAGATAGTACAGGCAATGGAGCCTATGGTGTTGTTTTTGATATACTTCCTGAAATAGAGATTACACATTTAGCTCATTTCACAGGCTTTCAACTATTTAAAGGAACACCTGAACCACGTATGCTCTCTTTTATGCAAGTTCAAAACATTGATAAAATGTATTCCTATGTAGTCTCAAAAGGGTGGGATAAAATTACACCTGTAAAGACTGAACCATGGGGTGGAAAGACTTGCAACATCACCACCATAGATGGATACATTATAAAGATCTTTCAATAATTTAGCACATATATTATAGATCCCCGAATAAGGGATAGAAGCAAGTATTACTCTATAATATATCTAAATCTGATAACCTACAGGTATTCTCAAACTAAAATTAAATATATAACTAAACTAGAAGTCATTAGACATAAGGAATCAACCCTTATATTTAATGACTTTTTTCTTTTTCTAAGTGCATTCCAATTTGTTCTATGCTATAATACTTGTACAATAAACAGTAATTTAGGAGTATGGTTATGGATTACAATTTTCGGAAGTGCAAAGAAACGGATTTGGATTTTATCTTGAAGCTCAAAGAAAAATGTTTCAGATGGTATATTGAAAAAATATATGGTTGGGACGAAGATAAGCAGTTAGAGTTTACGAAAAAAGAAATGTGTGAAAATCTTTCCGATATGAAGATTATTCAAGT
>JAIDMV010000255.1 GCA_029050385.1 Anaeroplasmataceae bacterium
TAGACAGTGATTATGAGTTTTGATGGCGTATTTTTACACAAATTAATTGAAGAATTGAATCTCTTAAAAACAGGAAGAGTTACAAAAGTTTTAGAATCTGGTGATACTGATTTCATTTTGACTATCCGCTCTAATCATCAAAACTATGCAGTAATGATCAGTTTATCTAGTGATTTTGCAAGAATTCATTTGACAAATAAAACCTATGATTCACCAACCAATCCAAAAAGTTTAACTATGCTTTTAAGAAAACATATAGAAGGTTTCTTTATTGAGGACATCTATCAATATAAAAATGATAGAATTGTAGTTTTCAAACTCGCTGGATATAATGAAATGAGAGATTTCACACATAAATATCTCATCTGTGAAATTATGGGGAGATACTCTAATCTTATCTTAACTGATGAAAACTATAAAATTTTAGAAGTTTTAAAGCATACAGGAGTTACTGAATTTGGACGGACTATGCTTCCTAATGCAATCTATCAATTTCCAGGAATCTCTAAGCTTAATCCTTTTGCCTTATCTTTAAAGGAATTGGAGGATTTAAAAATAGAATCCCCTAAGGAGATTTGTAATAAATTAGAGGGTGTTTCTATTGCGCTTGCAAACTATGCCTTTACAAAGGAACAAGCCATATCTCATTTCTATGATGTATTACATCAATCTGCTTCTCCTTCTATCTTTACAACTTCTCAAGGAAAAAAGGATTTTTACTATTTCCCCTTATCTAGCTCAGACAACGAAACTTATCCTTCCTTATCTAAACTTTTAGATGACTATTATTATCAGGCAGATAATCAATCAAAGATAAAATTAAAGACCAATGATCTTGTCTCCTTTATTCAAAGACAAATTCATAAAAATGAAAAGAAAATAAAAAAGTTAACTGCTGAAGCGTTAGAGGCTTCTCATGCAGAGGATTACAAAATAAAAGGGGAACTTTTATTAAGCTATCCAAATCTAAAAGCGAAAGAATCTAAAGTCTCTATCTTTAACTATTATACAAATCAAGAGGAGGTCATTGATTTAGATATCAAATATGATGTCATTACAAATAGTCAAAAATACTATAAAAAATATCAAAAAACAAAGACTGCCATTCACTATATTGAAGAACAATTAAAACTTGCAGAAAGTGAAATCGAATATTTTCAAATTCTTTTAGATCAGCTCAAATGTGCAAGCATCAATGACGCTATAGAGATTAGACAAGAGCTTATAGAAAATAAGTATCTTTTAGAGGTTGCAAATAAACCTAAGAAAAAGATAAAACCAAACTATATAACCTATATTGTAGATGATACACTCATTTATGTAGGTAAAAACAATTTACAGAATGAGTATCTTACACATAAACTAGCAAAATCAACGGATTATTGGTTTCATGTTCAAAATGCAAGTGGAAGTCATGTTATCGTATGCGCAAATGACCTAACAGAGAATTTATGCAGAACTGCTGCAATGCTAGCAGCAAATTACTCTTCTTTAAATGAATCCTCTTCTATTCCAGTGGACTATACCCTAGTAAGAAATATCAAAAAGATTCCTGGAAAAAGAAACTGCTTTGTAACCTATACAAAACAAAAAACAATTTACATTGATATAGATAAAAAAATCCTAGACAACTTAAAGGTGAAAAAATGAATGAATATAAACGTTTTGCCTACTACTATGACGATGTCTATGAAGAATTAGATTATACCTTATGGTTAGATTTTATAAAGCCTTATTTAAAGCCTACTTCTTCTATTTTAGATTTAGCATGTGGTAGTGGCACATTAGCCATTCTTTTAAAACTAAATCATTATTCGGTTGAAGGCTTAGACTTATCAGAATCTATCATTGAAATTGCTAAAGAAAAAGCCAAAATGAATCATTTACACATTCCCTTTTATGTAGGGGATATGACAAACTTTACCTTAGATAAAACCTATGATGTCATCACCTGCTTCTTTGACTCAGTCAATTTCTTAAAAACAAAGGACGATATTCAAAATCTACTTTCTTCTGTAAACAAGCATCTTAATCCAAATGGAATATTTATTTTTGATATTTTCTCAAAAGCATTGTTAGAAGAGTATAAACATCATCGCTTTAAAAGAAAATATCCAACACACTCAATCAAGTGGACCACAAAAAAGATAGATTCTTCTACTCTTATGCATTCCATTCTCATTAAAGAAGGAAAACTAAAATTAGAAGAAAACTACTTTGAATATTATCATCCTTTAGAAAGCCTAACCTTTCCTGGTTTTGAGGTGGTAAAAATGTGTGGCGATTTTAAGGAAAGTTTACAAGTACAAGATGAAAGAATCTTAATCGTTTTAAAAAAGGTTGCATAAAGCCTCTTTATAAATAAAATTTTTGAAAAATTTCATTTCAAGTAAATCAAAAAAGATCTCGGACAATTTGTTCGAGATCTTTTAACTACAAATAATAAAGAATATTAAATGCCTTTGAAACTT
>JAIDMV010000256.1 GCA_029050385.1 Anaeroplasmataceae bacterium
GTCCATATTCAAAGTAATGTCACTATTGTCTGGATAAAATGTCCCTAGGTCTCCTAATGCCAAGCTTCCAAGAAAGCTTTCTGCAATCGCATGTAAAACAACATCTGCATCGGAATGTCCGAGTAATCCTATTTCGCTATCAAATTCCACTCCACCTAGAATCAGTTTTCTTCCTTTTTCTAGTTTATGGGTATCCCAAGCATGTCCTATTCTAAGCATGTTTTATCCACTCCTTTGCTGTAATATAATCTAATTGTGTAGTGATTTTAAAATTCACATCATCACTTTCTATAAGTTCTACCATTTGATCTTTATACTTTAATAATAAAGAAATATCATCTGTAGCTTTGAATCCTTCCTCCAAAGCCTTTTGGTGTACTTCTAAAAGATCCTTAGTTCTTCCTCCTTGTGGAGTTTGAGCTAATACAAGTTCAGATCTTGCAATCGTCTTTAATGGAGTCTTTTGATAAACTGAATCCTTGCAAGGAGCAACCACCAAGCATGCTTTATTTTCTCTTAACGATTTAATACAACTCTCTATTGTTTCTTTGGATACAAAAGGACGTGCAGCATCGTGGATTAAAACGAAAGGCTCTGTAGCCTCTTTTAAACCATTATATACACTTTCCTGGCGTGTTTTACCTCCATAAACAATCTTTACTTTACCCTCATATTTTCTCAATTGATTCCTATCTTCTTTTCTTATAACACAAATCACTTCAAAAGAATAGGATAAAAACAAATCTAATGCATATTCAAAGATAGCTTTATCACCTAATGGTAAAAAAACTTTATTTTCTTTAATATGCATCCTTGAAGCACTTCCCGCCATCATCAATATAGCAGAAATCATAATATCACCTTTTTCATTTAATAAATTAGCCTAGATAAAATACCTAGGCTAATATGTTAGCGTATGTCTTTATAATAAGCATAATTTGCAGAGTATTGTTCCTTACTACAGATTCTTAATGTCTCCTTAGTCTTTTTTACAATATCCTTGGCATCTTTTGCTTCTGTTGAGTAACAAATGGCCATTAGCGCTTCTATTTTTGTCTTTGCAGAACCATACTCAACATTCATATGTAAAATCTTCTCATTATTTACAAGATCATTTTTCAAGCGTTCCATTTTTCGGTAATCTGTAAGAACCGCTACAAATTCCAATCCTGATATTCTATAAATTAGATTAACGTCCACATAACGGTTCGTGATCCATTTTATATACTCAGAGATAATCATATCTCCAAAACCTCTACCACGTTCTTCATTTGTTTTATCAATAGATGTAAGCTTAATGAGTACTACCTGAAAAGTTTGTTGCTCCCGATAAAGACGATTAATTCCATCCAGCATTTCTGGTTCTCCTAAAACACGATCTATAAAGCTAGCAGTTTTATCACTTTTTTGTCCTTCTATTGGTCTAATTATGCCGCATAGTTCAACTGTCTTTCCATTTGTAATTCTCGTTCCTTCTTCTTTAATATAAATCGCACGAGATCCTGTGCTATATCGATAAGAAAGAGAATACTTCGGGTGAATGTTATTTATAGAACTGTGTTTTTCCTTATACAATGCCAAATCTTCAGGATGAATATTTTGCATAAATTCTTCAAGTGAAAGCTCATTATAATTAAAGCAAAGCTTTTGCTTTAAAGCATCATTGATCCATATAGTTTTGTTGGTTAAATCCTTGAAGAAAATTCCTTCATTTGATTTTTCAAGAATTGTCATAAATCTATCCTTAATCATATCAAGTTCATCTGTAGACTCGGCCAAATTTTTCTCCATGCCAACCAATTGCTCTGTGCCTTTTTTATCTCCAATAAATATTCTTCCACTGAGTCTTCCAAGCATAAGAATCGGTCTTTGATTTAAATAATATGCCGAAACATCTCCATTCTCATCGTGAATTTCAAGATTCAGTGAAGTCTCTTTCGTTTCTGGGCTCTTAAAGAAAATATTTAAATCATCTAAGGAAACTTCTGCACCATTTAGTTTAAAGATTTGATATTTTTTTTCAATGATTTCAAAGAAATTTTTCTTATAAACATCTTCTGCAGTTAAATTTAAATCATCAAGAAATCTTGAAGACATTTCTTTAATTCTATTTTTACTATCTACTAAGGCATAAAACTTAGACTGATCTAATGTTAAAAATAAATCCTTATTAAATTGTTCTCTAGAGGATGACAGTTCACTAAAAATAATAAAGGATATACCCAATATTATATCTGCACCAACTAAACACCACTCAATTATTCTCATACTATTCTCTGTCTTTGTAAGTTCAGAATAGAAAGCCAAAACAAGAGCACAACATAAGACAATTAAAAAGGTAAATATTAATCTACCTTTTAATAATTTTTTGCTAATCAAACTTTGTTTCACTAATAAAAACAACAAAACCAATCCTAAAACTAGTGGAACTAAAGGCTGTACATAGTTTAACATATCTACTGCATAAATC
>JAIDMV010000257.1 GCA_029050385.1 Anaeroplasmataceae bacterium
ATACAATCCTCTTCAAATAGTTTCTTTATTGTAAATCTATATCTATCACATCATTTTTTGTATTCTTCTCTTCTATTTTCTGAATTTCTTTATGTAAAAGAATGCTTCCTAAAATATCTAAAACAAATACAAAATGAAGAACAACAGGAATGACTATATTAGAAGTTAATTTGATTTTTTTATTTTTTATTAGATTGATTACATAAGAAAAGTTATGAACATTCGTAAATAACAAAATAGTAAAGGTATAGCCTATTCCCATACAAATAATTAATGGAACAGCAAGCATCAACCATGGATTTGCACAGATACCAACCATAAGTAGCCAATCAAAGAAATTAAGGAAATACCAAGGTATCAGTACGAACTTCATAATCATAGTTGAGCGCGTTGGTGATGGTGTATCACTAAAAATATTAATGATTGCTATTACTGTATTAATTAATCCAATTAGAAAAGATACCCCCATCAGTATCAAAGCCACAATCAAAAAAGAGAGTAGCAATGTCTCATTTGTAGTGAATCGTATTAAAATAGTATCTAATTCTATAAATATCTGTGGCAAATACATAGATATAACTAATGCAATTTGTGCACCCTTGACTTTTTTCATTATTGTTCACCTCCGACTTTATAATAATTCTTTCTTTCTAGTTTTGAATATTATCCATATTAAGTTGTGGATTTATAGTACAAGTTTTTCTATACACATAAATAAAGTATAAAATGACAGATATCGCAGTGAGTATCCAAGACACTGGATATAATAAGTATAAAGATGGAATTGTTTTGAAATGGGCAAAAATACTATATACCCAAATAATTCTAAAAATACATGACCCGAAGATTAACATGATCGTTGGAACAATGGTTTTCCCAAGTCCTCTTAAAGCTGCTATCGTTGCATCCATAAATGAGGAAATAAAGTATGAACACCCCATAACGACTAATCTTTTCATTCCTGCTTCTACGACTTCTTTATCACTTGAAAACAAAGATAAAAAATTTCTACCTAAAAGAACAAATAATAATCCAAAAACAAGGCCTATCAAACAGGAATAAAACAATCCTATAAAGT
>JAIDMV010000258.1 GCA_029050385.1 Anaeroplasmataceae bacterium
ATAGTATACTTAAAGAAGCGAGGTGCTTTTAATTATGTTAGAACTTAAAAATGTTAGTAAATATTATTCTAATAATGGCATGGTAGCCTTAGGTTTAAGAAATATTAACCTGAAATTTAATGTTGGCGAAATTGTCGCAATTACTGGTGATTCTGGTTCTGGTAAATCTACATTGCTGAATGTTATTACGGCTGTAGATACTTATGAAGAAGGTGAAATTTATTTTGAAGGAAATGAAACATCTTACTTTAACCAAGATGATATGGATGAATTTAGAAAGAATAATGTTTCATTTATTTTTCAAAATTATAATATTATAGAATCTTACACAGTTTTACAAAATGTAATCTTACCATTAGTTTTACGCGGTAAAACCTATGAAGAAGCTAAAAAAGAAGCAATGGATATTATTGATAAGGTTGGACTTTCAAAAAGAATTAAAAATCGAGGGTCTAAATTATCTGGTGGAGAAAAGCAAAGATGTGTTATCGCTCGTGCTCTAGCAAGTGATTCAAAGATTCTTGCTTGTGATGAACCCACAGGAAATCTAGATAGCCATACTGGTGATGAAATTATCAAACTAATTAAAGAAGTGGCTAAAGATAAGTTGGTTTTAATTGTAACGCATAATTATGATCAAGTTAAAGATATTGTTACAAGAAAAATTAAGATTTCTGATGGAGAAGTAGTAGAAGATCTTGAGGTAGGAAGTAAAAGTGAGTTAGAAGAAACCCAAGAATTGGAAGATAAATCTTTACAAAAACTTAGAGTATCCTCTTTCTTAAGAATCATCTTACAAAATTTGATTTCCACTCCAAAAAGAACATTTTTCTCTTCACTTGTATTCTTAGTAATCTCTTTATTTTCTTTATTATTATGTCTAATGTCATTACAGTTTTCTTATGAGATTGGATATGAACCAAAGAATTTTTATGGAACAATTACAAAGGATCAAATTGTAGCTTTCGATGGATTGCATCAAAGTATGGATCAAGCTAAGCTGGACACTATAGAGCATTATGAGATTTATTATAATAATTTTTATGATGGTATAGACGCACCATTTTATTCTATTGTGCCTGGTTATGGTAAAATGAGTATACCAGCTCGCCTTACATATCATAAATTAAATTATGAAATTGTCGAAGGGAAAGATTATTTCTTAGATGAGGATTCTTTAGAGAACAAATATAGCGATGAAGTCGTTCTTGTTATGCCAAGTGACACACCTTCTTTTGAACTGACAAAATTAAAAAGACTTATAGATCAAATATTGTTATTGGGGGATAATAATGGGCTACATTGTTATGCAGGAAAGATTACAGGAATTGCATTATCTGATGATGTGAATAAACCTTTCCTACAGTATTCTCGTGTATCACCACAAGTTAGAAATTATATTTTGAATTCCTATACGTATGGCTATTATAAGGATACTGATGGAGAATTGAAATCCATGGATAAAATTACGTATTATAAGTCAGACAGAACCTATATTTCCTGCCCTACAAAGTATGAAGGCTCATTTGAATATGAATTCTGGTTTGCAGATTTATACCCTGCTTCTTATCCTTTAGAGGTAGTGTATGAGGATGGAGTAAATTCTAAACCAGTTGTAGTTCTTGAATATGACTATTTTAACATTGGCCCTGAATTTGATGGAGTATATGAATGTGTAATTTATTCAAATAATCCACGCCTAACCAAGCAGCAATTAGATGGTTTTGGCTATGATTATACAATGCCTGCCCGTGAAGAAAATTCTCAAATTAATATTGTTGTACTATATTTATTTATAGGGATTATTATTTTCTCCTTGATTTGTTTGTTCTTTATTTCTTATATCATTTTATCTAGAATCTATGCTTCTAAAACCAAGGAATATGGAATTTTGAGAACGTTAGGATTAGTAAAGAAGAGTTTAGGTAGAATTGTTCTATTAGAAAATTTGATTATTGGTGTACTCTCTTCAATAGTAGGCTTGGTTTTATTTATTATTGTTGATTCAATATATCCAATTATGAATTTAAGAGATTATCTAAGCTTTGGAGTTATAGCGATTTATTTTGTTATTGTGTTTGGTTTCTCATTATTAATCGGACGCCGTTTCAACAGAAGACTTTTCAAATTTAGTGTAAATACAACATTAAAAGGGGAGGTGGCTAGAAATGATTAAAATAGAACATTTAAATAAATATTATCATAAAGGAAAAGAAAATGAGATTCATGTTATTAATGACGTTTCTTTAGAACTTCCTGATACAGGACTCATCTCCTTTTTAGGTGTATCTGGATCAGGAAAAACCACCTTGCTGAATGTTATAGGTGGACTAGATAAGGCAAAGGGAAGCATCAGTTATGATGATCTGCAGATTGAGAATTATAAAATGCATCAAGTAGATTGTTTCCGTAGTAAGGAAATAGGATATGTATTTCAAAACTATAATCTTTTGTTAGAAGAAACGGTCTATAGCAATCTAGAAAT
>JAIDMV010000259.1 GCA_029050385.1 Anaeroplasmataceae bacterium
GATGGAGGATATACATATAACTATTCAGAGTCTGAATCTAACTGTGCCTTAACTGCTGACTTCAATGTAATGTCAAGCTGGAAGTTAATGGGGTTCTTTGATAAGTTCCCTTTAAAGACTGTGACTAAAGATATGAGAGAGAAAGTTAAAGAAGATCCAAATTACGCAGTATATGGAACAGGAACTGGTGGAGTAGGAATAGAATCCTACTGGACAATAAATAGGGAAGGTCTATTACAAAACATGCCAGAACTATACTATTATGCAAGATATTATGCAGTAGCTGCTAAGAATTACACACCTGAAAGTGGACTTACGACTACACATGCCAAAGAAGTCATTACCTTCTGTACGAACCAGTATGTAGGAGGAACGATATATCCGAAGACATCAACCAACTTCTCAGATATTATGGATCGTTTACAAAATGGACGAGCAGTATTTATGGGAGTATCTGGAAGCCAGACCTTTGGTGGAGATCACGCAGTAGCGTTACTTGGTTATTATAAGTATACTTATAAGAGTGGAGTATGGATTTTTGCACAAACAAAAACTGCTTACTTTTATGTAATAGATGATGGGCAAATTGAGGCAGTAACTTATTTTGACCCAAACTGCAATTCTAAGCTATCTTACGAATTCATTTATGCTTGATGAATGAGGAAAACTTCAGGGAATATATCATCTCCCAAACTCAATCCCCCTTGGAGTTTTCTAAATTGATCAATAGTAAGTTCTACATTTCGAGTAAATTGGGGATAATATACTATTAGTTTAAAATAAATCGTGATCGTGTATGGATTTACTAATGAAATGAATTCTTTGATAGAGGGCCATAGGGATACTTAGTATCTCTATGGTTTCTTTTTTTTAACTTTACTCTATGTAAAGTTTTTTTGTTTTTTAAAACTTTATTATAAAAAATCACGATCTTTTGGTAATTATTTATATGTGGGAAAAAAGGAGTGATTTTTTTGTATAAGCGAAAAGAATGGATTGGAATTTTAATTTTAATCATAATTATTTTGTTGAGTAATTTGATTTTTTATTTAAAGCAAGAAGATAAAGTAAAAATAGAAGATCCTGTTCTAAATAAGGATCCTTTTATAATCCGTGTTGAAGGAGAGGTGGTTCGCCCTGTGGAATTACAGTATGTTAAACCAATTTCGTATGGAGTATTATTTTTGAGAATAAAAAATAGTTTTAATGAATTTAGTGACATCTCTGGATTTAACACAAATGAAATTATTTTCACTAATATTACTATATTTATTCCGACATATGATGTGGGTAATCTCTTTTCTCCGAATGAAAAGATTTGCATTCATCAAGCAACTTTAACGGAATTGAAAAAGTTGCCTCAGATTGGAGATAAAAGAGCACAAAAGATTTTGGAGTACATTGAATTAAATGGAAAAATTGATAGTTGGGATATATTTTTTAAGATTGTAGGTGTACCAGAAAATGTTAAAGATGAGATTAAAAAACAAGCCATATTGTAATGACCTGCATCTCTTTTTGTTTGCTGTAGTACTATTACTTTTGTCTATTTATCAGCCGTTCTTTTATATTGCATTAGTTGTATATCTTATTTTTATAATTAAAAAGACAAAATATATATTACCAATTAGTATACTTTTATTCTGCGTATACACTTCTTATAAACTTTCGGACTTCCGATTGCATGAACTTGAATCTAAAGATTATGAAGGTGTTTATGAAGTTGTTGAGGTGCAGGATAAGGAAATCATTATTAAAGGGGATACAAAAATAATAATTTTTTCAAGCATAGAGAGGTTAGCTCCAGGAGATAAGATTTCTGCTAAAATAAGAGTTTATCGCTTAGAAGAAGCATCTTATGAAGGCGATTTTAATGCAAAAAAATATTACAGGTGCAAAGGAATAACCAATCGAGGTCGAATATTAAAATATGAGATTATAGGGTCTAGATGGACAATAGCAAGATTACGTTATAGTATGTTGAATTATTATGAAGTTAGATTAAATGAGAAAAGCTTTGCATATTTAAAGACATTGTTTTTTGGTATTTCTGATTTGGATAAAGAAGTAAAATCTGCTTATTCAATATTATATATTTCTCATTTGTTAGCGATCAGTGGTTTACACATAACTTTTCTTTATTCTTTTTTAATTTATTTTTATAGGAAGTGTTTCCGTATAAAAGGAGAAAAAATAGCACTGTTCACATTAGGAATTTACGTTTTGTTTATTGGATATCCAAGCTCCTGCTTACGTGCATTTTTATTTTTGGCGCTAGAATTATGGAATAAGCAAGGACAAATAAAATATACAAAACTAGATATTTTATCGATAAGTTTTATTGGAATGGTTTTGATTTTTCCTCTAAAAGCATTTCAAACTAGTTTTATATTGAGTTTTATCATAAGCTTTATTTGGATTTTTATGAAAGAGTATACTCATGATAAGAGAAAGATTGAAGAAGCTTTTCTATCTTCTATAATTTGTATTTTTTCTATTTTGCCCTTCTTAATAAATCAAACAAATCAGATATCACTTGTAGGCATCTTGCTATCTTTTATTTTAGGATATCTGTTTGGCAAATTTATATTTCCATTTGTTTTGCTTATGCTCATATTTCCTTGTTCAATTTATGAAAATGTTTTTAAACTGCTAGACTTAGGACTGATATGGATTACAGATTATACATTTCCTATATCTATGCCTAATATTTCTATTTTTTGGTGTATAATTTACTATCTTTTATTCATTTATATTTTAGTTTGCTTAGTAAAAAAAGTGAAAAAATATACTTTATTTTATGTTCCAATTTTTATAGGCATTATATTATCCTTAAGAATTTCTAATCCGTTCTATAAAGTAACATTTATAGATGTAGGCCAAGGGGATTCTATTTTTATAGAATTACCTCATAATCAAGGGAATGTATTAGTGGATAGTTATAATGGAACAGCTGAATATTTGACCAGCATAGGAGTAAAAAGGCTTGACTGCGTTGTGCTGAGTCATTTTGATCAAGATCATATGGGAACAATTGATCAAGTTATAAATAAGTTTAAAGTTGGAAGATTAGTGTATTCTACATATGAGAATGAGAATAAAATTAAGAGTCTAGATGTTGATAAGCAGAGGGTTAAAAGTGGGAATTCATTTCGAGTGAATGAAGTGACTTTTCAGATTCTAGGACCGATTCAAAATCTTTTCAATTCAAATGCAAACTCTGTTGTATTAAAATTTAATTTAGGAGGTTATGAGTTTTTGTTGACAGGTGATATGACAGAAGAGGAAGAAAAGGATTTAATTTTAAAATATGGTACATATTTAGATAGTGACATTCTAAAAGTTGCTCATCATGGCTCAAGTACTTCTTCAACTAGTGATTTTTTAAATTTGGTTTCTCCGACTTTTTCTATAATCTCTGTAGCTGAAGATAATAGTTATGGTCTACCCAATCTAGAGATAGTAGAAAGATTAAGAAGATGTTCTAATGTCTATATGACAAAGGATTCTGGAAATATCCAAATTATCATAAGAAATCATATTCAAATAAAAGGCTATCGCAAATAAAATAAAAAAAGATATAAAAAAATAAAAAAAGTTCTTGATTTCTTTTTTTGTCTGCGGTATAATGTAAAAGCACTTATGCGATAAGTGTGCAATTTTTAGTCTTTGAAAACTATATATGACGAAGAAAAACGACGAAAAAAAGAAGCCAGATTCATTTAGGTG
>JAIDMV010000026.1 GCA_029050385.1 Anaeroplasmataceae bacterium
ATATTCTTATTAGATCACGTTTTTTGACAAAAAAAAGGTGGAATTTTCATCCACCTGTTTTATATAAGTAATAATTAATTATTGCTCTTCCCCTTTTGATATAACTTCTAAGTCATATTGCCACCTACTCTACCATTTTCAGAAGCTGTAGCATTTTTACCAGGTTGAATCCCCAATTCAGAAGCAACCTCTTGTTTTAAAGTTTGTGTATTTGTAGACTGTTTTGCACGAGAAACAGCTTGTTTTGTCATTTTACCACCAACTCTACCATTCTCTTTTGAGGATTTTGAAGCAGTATTAGAAGATTTTGTATTTTTCTTACTTGTTGCCATAATTTCACCTCCTCGCAGTATTTATTGTTGCCGAGGGTAGACAAAATTATACAAGATTATTTATTTTTTTAGTTCTGCAATAACCTCACGAACTTCTAAGCCAAGCATAGATAAATCAATGTCACTATCTACATCTATTGTTATACTATTTGTATGCTCTACAGCATCATTTACCATTGTCTCATAATCAAATGTTTTTTCAAATGATTCACACTTTTCTACTCTAGGTGCAGTTGCAGGAGCCTTAGGTACATAAACCGTACAACAGTCTTCAAAAGGTTTAATTGAAATATCATAGCACTCCATCTTTTTTGATATGGCAATGATATCTAATTTATCATATGTACATAGAGGACGAAGGACTGGAATAGTTGTTACAGAATTAATTGTATTCATACTTCTTAATGTTTGACTAGCTACTTGCCCAACAGATTCGCCATTAATAATACAAAGACAGTCCTTCTTCTCTGCAAGCTTACTTGCAATACGATACATCATTCTACGCATTATGGTAATATTATAGCTTTCTGGAACATTTTCTAATAAAGCCATATGTAGTTCTTTAAAAGGAACCATATGCAAATTAATTTTATTCTTAGGTGCATAACGAGCCATAATTTTAACAAGATCAATGACCTTTTGAGCAGATTCAATGGAGGTCAGTGGTGTAGACTCAAAATGAATACATTCTACTTCTACTCCCTGTTTCATCGCTAAATAGCCCGCAACAGGAGAATCAATTCCTCCAGACAACATTAAAAGACCTTTTCCCGCAACACCAACAGGATATCCGCCCATTGCTCTAACCTCTGTATTATATAGATAACAATAATTTCCTTTCAATTCTAAATGTAAGGTCACTTCAGGATGATGTACATCTACATGAAGAAGATTATGGTTTGCAAGTACATAGCCTGCAACCTGTTTTGTTACCTCCATAGAATGAAGAGGATAATTTTTGTTTGCTCTTCTCGTTTCCACTTTAAATGTAGTATCTTTATTTGCAATTTCCTTCATAAGTTCTAAAGCCGTTGTCTTAATTTCTTTTAATTCATTGCTACACTGCACTACAAAGGAATAAGAGGAGATGCCAGAAACATATTCTAAACGCTTTACAACCTCATCAGCAGGTACATCATTTAAATGAATATAAATTCTATCATGTGTATTTTCAATGGTGACATTTAAACCTTTCATTTTTAAAGCCATAAGCTCATAAAGTCTTCTTAAAAATTCCTTTTGATTTTTTCCTTTAAGAGTTAAATCGCCAAAGCGAACTAAAATTTGATTGTAAAGCATATTAACACCTCGCTAAAATTATACCAAAAACTAAAACTTTTTCAATGGAAAACTAAAGGATTTCACAGTATAATGA
>JAIDMV010000260.1 GCA_029050385.1 Anaeroplasmataceae bacterium
CCCTTTAGGCATAAATTTTGTTTGTATTTTTGTCAAAATGATTTCATAAATATAATATTCTTTATGAATCCATCCTTTCATATTGAAAACATACTTCTGCTCATCTACATGAATTTCATATACTCCCTTTATTATCTCTTGTGCTTGTAAAACTTCGGGTAGAAATTTAGTGATAGGAAGATCAAATTCTGTAAGAGAGTTATTAGGAACTCCAGCAGAAGCAAAATATTCTAAAGATGGTGGAAACATAGTACGAAGATAACCACCATGTATGGCAAATTTTGCACTTGTTCTAGTTGCAATAATAAGAAATATAAAACCCATGATAACCAAAATGAGTGCTCCTAATATAAGTTTTCCAGCTAAGTTTTTATCTTGGATACAAAAGCCAAAAATATTCATCAATGCGATTCCTGAAAAAGTCAAAATGATTCCACTCAAACCGCAAGCATTTGTAATTAATACCCTTTTTTGATGTTTACTCATAGCGTTTCCTCCTTTAGCAAAATTCTCATACATTACAATTATATTTTACCATAATTGCTCCTGTATTGTCTATGTTCCAAAGATAAGTCTACTTCTTTAATATAAAAACAAAAAAGGAGTCTATCAAACTCCTTTAGGATTCTACTACTTATCATTTAAAAAATCTTCGTTAATTTCGATATCTAAATCATCGATGTCGTCATCGTCGTTAACTACTGGCGTAAATACAGTAACCTGCATCTTTGTTTCCCCAATAACTTCTGCTAGAATTTCTAAATCGATATCTAATTTAATCTCATTATCAATAATCTTAGCATTCGTTACAGTTGGATGCTTCAATATTTTAGCTAATACATCATCGCTATTTTTTAAATATTCGTTTACTATTCTTTTGACCTTTATATCCTTTTTATAGGCAACCTTTTCTCTTAATACATCGGTTCTTGAATTTTCTTCAGTAGAATACCAAATATTAACCTCAAATTCGCCATTGATGTCTACAAGGTCATTATTTCTAGTTGCTTCAAACTCATGATTAATAATCCAGCATCCTAATACTGAATAGGGATGCTTTGTTGTATTAATACTGTGCGTTATATGCATAGCCTTTTTACCTTTAGCTACTACTGCCTTAGTAACAATTTCACGGACTTCATTCATTATACATACCTCCCTAATGCTAGTATATGAAGAAGGTAGAATTTAAGTGCTAAAGATAATTTAATCTAAGCTGATATTATTTTCTTTTAATAGGAATCCAAATTTCAGAGTGATAATCCTCTGCTTGTGGATCTTTTTCACTGCTGTACCATTCTATGTCATACTTACTAAAGATTTCATAGTCCCTATTTCCAGGTAACCATTCCTTAAAGATTTTTGTATTGACATCCTGAAGTGCCTTTGGCATTGGTCCTACACATTTAAACCTTGCCCATTCAAGTTCTGGAAGTTCAACCACTTCAAGTCCTACTGGTATCTCTCCACCTTCATAATATCCAGCAATATAATATTTGAATTTGCCTGGGGATGTTTCCTCAGCACAGCATAATCCAAATTCACCAATGTGATACTTTAAAATAGCATGTTCTACTAAAGTAGTAGGCTTTTCTCCTGCATATAATCTTGTATGGTATTTACTCCATACCTCATCCCAAAATAAAGGAATTTCTTTGTAAGAATTTTCAAAAGATATCTCTTTTACAATTCCAATTAATTTAAAGCTACTTCTTTTTTCTACAATATATTCCATATAATTTCCTCCTTTAATATTAATTTCTATATGTAGTGGTAGAAACTCTCTAAGATGAGATGCATTCTTTTTAGCTTCAAGTGGAGTGATTTTATGAAATCTTGTGAAGGCCTTTGTAAAACTTTCTGGCGTCTCATATCCATATTTAAAGGCGATATCAATAATTTTTGATTTCTGCAAACTGATTTCTTTACCTGCTTCATATAATCTTCTATTTCTAATATATTCCGCCAACGTATACCCTGTTAAAATCTGAAAGCCACGGGATAAATACATAGTAGATATCCCGATATGATTTGAAACCTCTACTGGACCGATCGCTTCTAGTAGATGCTCTTCCATATAGTTTATCGCAGTTTTAATACAAGTGCTCCATTCCATAGACATTCTCCTTTCTACCACTTATATTCTACAATGAATAACGAATAGTTTCTTGTTCGAAAAGAAAAAGATTTGTCCCATTCTTAGTATACCATATTTAATAAAAAACAGGTAACAAAAGTTACCCATTTTTATTAAATATCATACTTGGCAATAATCTCTGCTGGAGTTTTTCTCATCAGCATAAAGATTGGAAGTAAACCAAAAATAAAGTTTAAAGCATAAAGAATTATTGCACCTAAGAACCCAAACAAATAGTTACTCTTTAAAGCATTCATGGATAGTGCATTATTGACATTCGCTGCAATTGTATCAAAGATAAATGTCGTTAAAAGATATCCAATTAAAGCAGTTAATGTAATGGTTACAAATATATCACTTACAAATCTAAGTAAAATTCTTGTGCGCGATGCACCTATGCTTCTATATACGCCTATTGGATAGATATCTGCAATCATTCTACTTCTCATCATAAAATAGATAAATACACTAATCGTTATAATGAGAACTAAAGACATAATACCAAAGACGATTAAATTCTCCTTTTGCATTTTAGCCATTTCATCATAATAATAATTATATATGCTTTTTGTATAAAAGCCTTGAGATTCCAATACATCTATACTGCTTGTTTTATCGTCAAACATAATCCACCAATTACTCATTTCTGATAAAATAACTACCTCTCTAGAAAAAAGTACAGGAATTGAAATTGTCTGATTATCCCCATAAAATAAACCAACAACCTTAAATTTTTGAGAAGATCCATACATATCATCAATGATATCTCCAACCTTATATTCAGAATAGACAGAGGCAATACATTCATCATACTTCTCAGGTGTCCTTCCTTCTACAATGTCAAAATCTCTATATTCATAGCTATATCCTTGAGAGAATTCGACTTTATACTCTGGTTCCATATTCAAGATAAAATCATATACTTCTTCATTTACAAACTTTTCGAATTCAAAAACACCAACAACAGTACATTGATTCTTCCCCAAAGTAATTACTTCGTTTAAAACAGCCTCACCTTTTTCTTTATATAAATAATAATTTGAAGGAACTAAGATATTGGTTTTACCAAAATCATCATCTGTTAAATCACGCCCTGCAACTATAGTATAAGAAGAAAGCTTCTTTTCAATAGCATAATCCCTTTGTGAAAAATACCTAGTAGAACAGTGCCTTGCCATAAAGGCTTCATCATCTAAATATCCTAGTGCATAAGGATTTTCTACTATTCCACTAACTACATAACCTCTTGATATGGTAATTCCTAGCATCTCCTCATAACTTTTATAATAGTCTCCTGCTTCCTTCAAGAAATCATCTGCAACGCGATTACTTATGACAATTTCTCCTTTTTCAGGGGCTTTTCCAGCAAGAAATTTGAGATGGTCGTTTCCTTTATAACTGATAATAGAAATATAAAAGCAGTAATCTAAGGTTTCAGAGTAATTAATTACTTCATGATAGTTATCACTTATTGTGAAAGCAGCATTTAAATTCTTAAGATAAGGAAGGGTGCTATAGGCAGCATTCAAATAATCTCTATCCCTTTTGGTGTAGTGATCATCTGTAGTAAGAGTTTCATAATTTTTATC
>JAIDMV010000261.1 GCA_029050385.1 Anaeroplasmataceae bacterium
AGAACATAGGTAGCAATCTTTTCTTGATTATAGGAGCTACTTTGATTTTGACCTGAAATCATAAAGATAGTAATAAAAGTAAATATAGCAAAGTATAAGATTAGAAGTCCTATATTTTTCTTTACAATCTTTAAAAATAATTTACAAACTTGCATATTTTTCACCTCTTGTTTTCAAGATAACGCCTAATATGGCAAGTAAGGATATACCTAGCAATACACAGGTATAAATAATGTATTTTGTATAAGTATCATAGTAATAAAGTGCATATAAGCTATTTGTAATTAATGCTGCAGGATTGATATAATTAATAAATCCCATATATTTATCTACCAAATGCTTTACATCAACAGACATCAAACCAGCAAGACAAGAACAGCCAAGTGAAATACAGGTAATAATTCCTTGGCATTTTGACTCACTTCCTCTAACAAGTGCCCCAATGAGCATTCCAATAGAAATTCCAGCTATACCACCTAGAATTAAGGTGATTAGAATAAGACCAACATTTTCTCCTAATGCCACTTTTAATACAAAGGCTAAATATACATATAAAATTATAGAGGAAATCATTTGTAATAAAGCACTAGCTAAGAAATAAGTTATAATCAGCTTATGCTTTGAGGCAACACTAGATGAAATTCTTATACCTAAGCTGGAACGATCTGCCCTGATATCATTTATAATACTAACACCAAATAAAGCTGCATATAAACAAGCCATGGCAATTAGAGAATAGAAATAAAAGGTATAGAAGGTTGCATTTTTAGAATTGGATATATCTTTAAAATAATCTGCATCCTTTGAAATATTTGCAAGGATTTCTTCTGGATTCACTTCAGTAGGATTTTTTCCAGCAGCTAAATCCTCATAATAGGATTTATAAGCATCTGAAATGGTTTTTTCAATAATCTTGACTTCCTCAATTAAGGAATGAGTTATGGTTAGGGCAGTAGAATTTGAATTTGCTACCACTTCTATTTTCTCATTATTTTCATAAAGATAGAGTTCTATTTTTTTATCCTCTAGAGCTTGACTAGCTGTTAAAGTATCAGAATAGACAATCACCTCATATAAGTTCTTATCGTCTTCAATCTTTGCCTCTTTTAATACATTTTCTAGAAGCTCAGGAGTTTCATTTTCAATAATACCAATGGAAATTGTTTCAATTGGAGTAGATTTTATAAATTTACCAAACGCAAAATATTCTGCTGATGCAAGTAATATAGGAAATAATAGTACCCAAAACAGAGTAGATTTGCGTTTTAAAAGCACCTTTAATCTTGTTAAAAACAGCATATTAATCACGCAATTCCTTTCCAGTAAGCGTTAAGAAAACATCATTTAATGTTGGAAGCTCTGAATACATTCTTCCAATAGGCATTTTGTTTTTATGAAGAATGTCCAAAATCATTGGTAAATAGGAATCTCCTTTTTTGGTCTTTATAATGAGTTCTCCATCCTTATAAGCAAGCTCTAAAACAAATTCCTTATCTTCAAAAAGCTTTACTGCTTCTTCACTTGTCTCAACTGTAATCGTAGAACCTAAATCAATAGACTCTTTTAATTTTTCCTTTGTTCCATGAGCAATCACTTCTCCCTTATCCAAAACAACGATATACGAACAAATTTGCTCTACCTCTTCCATATAATGTGATGTATAAATTATGGTAGATCCTGCTTCATTGAGCTTTTGAATTCCTTCTAGAATCTTATTTCTACTTTGTGGATCTACTGCCACTGTAGGCTCATCAAAGATAATCAAGCTTGGTTTATGGGCAATTCCACAGGCAATATTTAATCTTCTAAGAAGACCACCTGATAACTTCTTAGGATAAAATTTCTTGTAATCCTCTAAGGATACAAATTCTATTGCCTCTTCCACATATTGTTTTCTAAGCTTCTTGTCCTTAATATATAATCCGCAAAAGAAATCAATATTATCATAAACGGTAAGCTCATTAAATACCGCAACATTTTGAGGAACTAGACCAATCTTAGCCTTTAAATCTAGGCGGCTTGGCTTCATCTCCTCATCAAAGAGCATAATCTCTCCCTTATCAAAATTTAAAAGCTGCAAGATACAATTTATCGTTGTCGTCTTCCCACTTCCGTTTGGACCTAAAAGACCAAAGATTTCCTTTTCTCTAACCTCTAAATTCAAGCCATTTAAAGCCTTTAGACCATTTTTATATGTCTTTTCTAAATTCTTAACTTCTACTATCA
>JAIDMV010000262.1 GCA_029050385.1 Anaeroplasmataceae bacterium
CTGTTTAGGGCCTTATTTTCAATAATTATAGTTCAAATTACTTTGAAATGATATTTATAATGTTTTTTTTAATTTTTGATGCAAATTTATGTGAAAATAGACTTTTTTGATAAATTTCAACTATAATCTAGTTGTTAAAGAAAGATAATAGAATTTATACAAATAAATGTAGGATTTTAAATTAATTCATTATCTAGTTTAAAACACTAGATATGTTTTGAAATAAAAAATCTCTCAAGTGAGAGACTTCTTATAAGATAATTGCAATTAAATTATTGTGGTTAGAATTCATGATCTTATCTAAAACATTCTTAATCTTATCTTTAGATTTATCTGGTAAGCTATGAATTTTTGATTTCATAGAGTCATTGACGATATCAGAAAGCTTTTTACCAAAGAATTCCTTATTCCATAGAGCTTCTTCGTCCCCATCACTATTTAGGCTTTCCATCAGCATTCTGGATTGATCTTCAGAACCAATGATTGGTGTGAAGGATGATTCTAAGTCAACAGCAATCATATGGATACAAGATGCCTTTGCTGAAAGCTTGACTCCATACATACCATTTTTCTTAACAACCTCAGGTGGTAAGAGGTGCATATCTGCAATTCTAGGCACTGAAACACCATAACCAGTCTGTTTAGCTTCTAAAATCGCTGAATTGACTTCCTCATAAACCTCATTTGCCTTTTTAGACTGATAAAGGTAACTAATAAAGTCTTTTCTTGTTTCACAGTATTTACCAAGTAGTAAGTCAACAATCTCTTTGTATTTAGAATCATCTAAATCTAAAACAATGCTTGCTTTACCTGTAGATGCTTCTAATAGTTCAAGTTTAACATCTGAGAATTGATTTGTATTTCTAAGCTCCTTACAAATATTAGAAACATCCTTAACCTTCTTATATTTCATTTCAACATCTTGGATAGTATCCATTATATTCTTCTTTAATGGAATATCCTCACCTATGGCATCAATATAATCTGGTAAAGAAATTTCTAAGTCAGATATAGGAAATTCCTCTAATGCTC
>JAIDMV010000263.1 GCA_029050385.1 Anaeroplasmataceae bacterium
ATGTACTATACTTTGGATTGTAATAATTCAAATGGTTTTCAGCCATACTATACTATGTGAAAAAAAGGCCCTTGATTAGGCCTTTACCCATTTTATAGGTTCAATATGATTTTGAATTAAAAACTGATTTGATCTAGAAAAAGGTCTAGACCCAAAAAAACCACGGTAAGCTGATAATGGAGACGGATGAGCTGATTTAATAATTAAGTGTTTTGGATTATTTAAAAAACATTGTTTTGATTGTGCTGCAGATCCCCAAAGAATAAATACAATAGGTTGGTCTAATGTATTTAATTTTGAATGGCATGATCTGTAAGAATTTCCCAACCTAAACCTCTATGGGAAAAAGCTTGTCCTTCTCGCACAGTTAATAAAGTATTTAAAAGTAATACTCCTTGTTCTGCTAAATAATCTAAGTTACCATCCTGGTTCACTGGAATACCTAAATCTGTACTCATCTCTTTATAAATATTTTGTAAGGATGGTGGTAAGACTGGACATAAAACGGAAAAAGCCAAACCATGAGCCTGATTGATTTCATGATAAGGATCCTGTCCTAAAATAACAACCTTGACATTTTCCATTTTGGTTTTTGAAAAGGCATGATATATTCTTCTATAATCTGGAAAACAGCGATAAGTTGCATACTCTTTATCTACAGCATTCTTTAAGCTTTGATAATAAGGAAGCTTTTTTTCTTCCTCTAAAAATTCTTTCCAACCCATATTGATTACCTCTTAACTTCTATTAATGATTTTACCACAAACATTGACAAAAACCTAGACCTATGACATAATAAAATCTATAAAAATCAAGGAGGATTTTTAAAATGTCAAAATTTTTTATTGAACCTCAATTGAATCAAGGAAAACCCTTAATGAATATAACTTATCTTAAAAATCATAATATTTGGATCCTACAAGGATTTCCACCTTTATCTAACAATCTAGATGAATATGAAGAAATTACTTTGGAAACAGCATTAAGTCGCTGGCCTGAAATAAACGATTTTATTTCTTTAGACCTCGATAAAAGCATCCGTTTTCAAAAAGGGATAAATAGTGGAACATGGTATGATTTTATCCTAGAATGAAAATATTAGACAACAAAAAAACTGTGAAAACTATTAAAGTTCTTCACAGTTTCTTTTTTCTAATTTTTACTTTAATTCAGCAAAATACTTGATTGTTCTAACCATTTGGCTAGTGTATGAATTTTCATTGTCATACCAAGATACAACTTGAACTTCATATAAATCATCAGTAAGCTTAGCTACCATTGTTTGAGTTGCATCAAATAAAGAACCGAATTTCATACCGATAACATCAGAAGAAACGATTGGATCTTCATTATATCCAAATGACTCAGAAGCAGCAGCCTTCATTGCAGCGTTAATTCCATCAACAGTAACATCCTTACCCTTAACTACTGCAGTTAAAATTGTAGTTGAACCAGTTGTTACAGGAACACGTTGTGCAGAACCAATTAGCTTACCATTTAATTCAGGAATAACTAATCCGATTGCCTTTGCAGCACCAGTAGAGTTTGGAACGATATTTGCAGCACCAGCACGTGCTCTTCTTAAATCGCCCTTTCTATGTGGTCCATCAAGAATCATTTGATCTCCTGTATAAGCATGAATTGTGCTCATGATACCAGATTGGATTGCAGCATACTTATTTAAAGCATCAGCCATTGGAGCTAAACAGTTTGTAGTACAAGAAGCTGCAGAAATGATAGTGTCATTCTTAGTTAAAGTCTTTTCATTAACTCCGAATACAACTGTTGGAAGGTCATTTCCAGCTGGAGCAGAAATAACAACCTTCTTAGCACCAGCATCAATATGAGCTTGTGCCTTTTCCTTCTTTGTGTAGAAACCAGTACATTCTAATACAACATCTACACCTAACTTACCCCAAGGTAGGTTTACTGCATCCTTTTCAGCGTAGATAGTGATTGTCTTACCATCAACTGTAATTGCACCTTCTCCTGCTTCTACAGTATGTAAGCCTTCACCGATGTGTCCACAATATCCACCTTGTGCAGTATCATACTTTAATAAATTTGCTAACATCTTTGGATCAGTTAAATCATTGATTGCAACAATTTCATAACCCTTTGCACCAAACATTTGTCTAAAAGCTAAACGTCCGATACGTCCAAATCCGTTAATTGCTACTTTTATAGCCATAATTATAAATTCCTCCTAAAATTGAATTTTTTACATCTATTATTTTACCACTTTATTTTTTTATTATCAATATATTTTCTCTCGACAGTATCATACAAAAAAATGTAAACGTTTTTGGTAAGATATGGAAGATGAAAGAAAAGGTGAATAAAATGAATTATATTCCATATGTACTAGAAAAAGGATCAAATGGAGAAAGAAGCTACGATATTTACTCTAGACTATTACAGGATAGAATTATTCTTTTAGTAGGAGAGATTGATGATCATATGTCATCCTTGTTAATATCTCAATTATTATATCTCGATTCTGTAAGTCATGAAGATATTGATATTTATATTTCTTCTCCAGGTGGATCTATCACAGCAGGTTTAGGTATCTTTGACACACTGCATCACATAAGTTCAAAAGTTAATACGATTGTTGTAGGAATGGCTGCATCCATGGCTGCATTCTTACTTGCAAGTGGTACAGGAAAGAGATATGCTCTTCCGCATGCAGAAGTCATGATACATCAGCCATATGGTGGCATGCAGGGCGTAGTATCCGATATTGATATTCAAGCAAAGCGTCTACTCAAAACAAAAGCTCTGATGAATGAGCTTCTAGCAGATCTAACACATCAAAGCGTAGATCGTATAGCTCACGACACAGAGCGAGATTATTATATGTCAGCCACTGAAGCACTCGAATATCATATAATAGATGAAATTCTATCTTAATGGATAGAATTTTTTCTTTTCTACTTTAAAAATGTCCTTTTAACTCTTTGTATATAACTAGTTTCTTTATGATAAGCTACAGTAACTTTTTCTAGTTTTAATGAGATATCAGCAGACTTAAAATGATGCAATTGATAGGATAAATGATCTATAGTTACAAAAACTTCAGTTTCTTCTTTCGTTTCCAATTTTATGCGTCTTTTATGAGAGAGCAATAGCGGGGATGATAGTGTACGGTACTGATTCGAATTAATTCCTGCAATTTCTGTAATTTGTAATGTTTTTAAGTTTGGATCCACCACAGCCCCATGCAAAGACTTATTATAAGCAGTAGAACCATATGCAGTAGAAATACAAAGTCCTGTACCTCTAAATGTTTCCAACAACTGTCCATCTACTTCTACCTCTAAAATTAATGTTTTAGGTGGAGTAATCAAGGTCATTTCATTTATTGCAAACTCTTCTATGGTCTCTTGAGATGTTTTAAGTTGACATTGTAGCACATCAATTTTTTCAATATGATAGGTTTTATGATTAATGTCTTCAATCAACTGATCTACTTCTTCTAAAGTATAATTCGCATAAAATCCCAAATGCCCAGTATGAATCCCAAAAAATATTGCATTCGGAAACATGTGAACTGCCGATATAAAAGTACCATCGCCACCAATAACAATAACTAAATTTGGACTTAAGGAGTCAAGTTCTAGCTGAATTTTCTGTTCTAAATGCTGTTTTAATTCATTTGAGATGGGATCATCTTTATATACTATCCAATATGTCATCTTAAATCATTCCTATCATTTATATTTTTCTTAATAATATTTTATCACAACACTTGATTTTTTCAATTAAATATTAGATAATATTATATATCGTTTCAAAAGAGGTAAGCGTGATGAACAAGAATAAAGAGATAGAATTTAAAACATTTATTTCAAAAGAAACATATGAAGCTCTTTTAGAAGAGTTTAACCTGTCAAATAATATATTTCCTCAAACCAATCATTATTTTGATACTGAAGATACAAAATTAATGGATGAACAAACTGTTCTTAGAATAAGACAAAAAGGAAATAACTTTAAGCTCACAAAAAAGACAAGATCTAAGGTAGGGGCAGACGAAACTCATATCTTTATCACAAAGGATCAAGCACTTAAAATGCTAAAGGATGGTTTTGATGCTAATATCATAGGTCTTCCTTATACTGTTAATAAAATAGCCGAGCTAACTACTTATCGTGCTTCTTGCCCATATAAAGATGGTACTATCTTTTTTGATCGTAGTGAATACTATGGAAATGTTGATTATGAAATCGAGTATGAAGTAGATGACATCAAACAAGGTTCAAAAGACTTTAAAGAATTTTTAAAATATTATAATATAGAATATAAAGAATCCATTCGTAAAAGCAAGAGAGCTTTTGATAACAGAAAATAAGATAATAAAAAGACATACCGTTTAAATGGTATGTCTTTTTCATTAGTCTTTTAAAACTGCTTTATAATCTTCTAATTCCTTTTGATTACAGTAAATTAAATGTCCTGGCTTAATTTCAACTAATTCAGGCTTATCAACTGAGTAATCATGAACCATTTGTGGATTATAAACAATTCTTTCTCTCGTCTTTTCTGTCAATGGATTAGGCTTAGGAATTGCTGAAAGCAATGATTTAGTATAAGGATGAAGAGGATTCTTAAACAATTCATCACTTGAAGCTAATTCAACAATTTTACCAAAATACATAACTGCGATTCGATCACAGAAATATTTTACTACAGACAAATCATGGGCGATAAATATAATTGTCAATCCAAGCTCATCCTTCAAATCATTCAATAGATTAATAATTTGCGCACGAATAGAAACATCTAACGCACTGATTGGCTCATCACAAATCAATAGCTTTGGATTCATAATCAAAGCACGAGCAATACCAATTCTTTGACGTTGTCCACCTGAAAATTCATGAGGATAACGTGAAGCATGGTCAGCAACAAGACCAACTTTTTCTAGCATTTCTACTACTTTTTCATGGTTTTCAGCCTTATTGTTAAATCCTTGAATACGTAAGCCTTCTTGAATAATATCTTCTACTGTCATACGTGGATCCAAAGAGTCAACTGGATCTTGGAAAATCATTTGAATCTCATTAACTAATTTTCTTGGAACATGCTTATTATCGAAGCGAATTTGTTGTAATTTCTTTTTTTGAACATCTAAAACTTCTTGAGCTGCAACTTTCAATTTTTCAACCTGTTGTTCATAAGCATCAATAATCTTCTTAGATTTATATTCATAATCAGAAGCCTCTTTGGTTAAGGCAGCAAGATTTGCATCCTTTTCCTTTGTCAATGCAGAAATTTTTTCTTTTAAATGAATCTTAGTATATTTGATTTCTTTTTTATTCCAACGATTTCCTGCAGAAATTCTG
>JAIDMV010000264.1 GCA_029050385.1 Anaeroplasmataceae bacterium
GTTTTATATAAATATATTATTTTATTTATGAAGAAAAGTGGAATGACTATATCTCAATCATTCCACTTTTAGCTAACAATATAATTGCTTGAGTTCTACTTGTGACTCCAAGCTTACCTATCACATTTGAAATGTGATTACGAACTGTTTTATCACTGATATGTAGTTTATCCGCAATTGATTTTGTTGTTTCGTTTTGAATTAATAATTTAAATATTTCTAGCTCTCTAGGAGTTAAAAAGTGACCGTTCATAGGAACCTCCATTATTTCCATTTTATAGTATGCTTAAAAAATACAAATGGTTAATGGTTTTACGATATTTTATTCTTCAACTAGTTCAAAACGATACTTTTGAGTGACTTCTGGATATTTTTGATGATCTACTTCACTTAAAAACATTTCAAGAGGTCTAACCCACAAGCTTCTATCTTCATACAATCTTCGATAAACTACCATTCTCTGTTTTGTTTCAGAATCAAAAGCTATATCTTCTACAAAATAATACTTCCCTTTAAAATGACGATAGATTCCTTTAATCTTTAGTTCTCTCATAGATTCTCCTATTGCTTAGTTATAAGAATTCTTTGGTGATCTGTTCCATAATCTATTATTTCTATTTTGTAAGTGCCAGATTGCTTTACACTTATATTTTTATTGCTTCCTACAGAATTAAATAAACTAGTATCAACCAGGTGAGTATAGTTAAACTCAGACGTCCAAGAGGAATCTGCAACCTTGAATGCTTGATTTGCTTCTAAACGAATAAGAATCGTAGGAATCCCATTTACAAGTTTTAAATTGTATTTCTTCTCAATACCATCCCAGCCATTCATTTCTCCTCTTAAATAGTAAGAAGTATATGAAGCTTCCTCCTCTTTATTCCAACTAAAAGAGGTAAAGGTTTCTTTTTTCTTCTGAAAATATACTCCAATAGATAAATTCCAACTATCAGATAGATTATCTACTTCCTTCAAAGAAAACTCTACCTTCTTGCCATTTACCTTATTTCCTAATGTTAAAGAGGAACTATAATTATTTTTCGCTTTATTATAATATGCTTCAAAGGTTTCTGTATCTAACCATTTTGAAGATAGAATAGAGGAAATGGATTTTATATAATCTTCTTTTATTGCTATATTTCCAGATTCTAAAATGCTTTTATTAAAAAAGGCAGTTGTATTTTTTGCATATCCCGTTGTATCATCAAATGGTTGATTTAAGGCACCATGATGATTGGTTGGATTTCCACTTCCACCAGTAGAGCCTAAGACTCTATCATGATCTGTAGGAATAAAAATCGCTTGATTTGTATCCTTTAGGAAGTATAGATATGTATTGTTTGAATTTCCTCTCAAATCATCAGGATCTCCTAGCAAATAGGATATTGCAAGATACTTTATTGTATAATCATAAATCATATCAGATTTTATGAAAGAATCAAACTGATTTGTAGGTGTATCAATAATTTTTTGAATAAAACTCTTGATTAATTCATGATTTGATGTTTTTTTATTTGTCTTCAAATCATAGGTGAAACCTATTTGTTTAAAGCCTTGATTTTCCTTAATTTGATATTCCACACCAAATAAAGAGGAGTTTAAATTATCCAAAGTTGCCCCAACATTCGTCCAGCCCATTTTATATAAATCTCCACCTGCAGAATCTTTTACGAGATTTCTTTTTATAAAGGATTTATCGATATCCTCTACTCCCAAATACACTCCTAGGTTTTGGGTATCTCCAGCAATTTTCATTTCTACTTGCATAGGAGCAGAATGTGGTGCCAAAATACCATTTTGGCGATACATTTCAAAAGCATAATATTCTCTTAAATATGTTGATTCTTGATTTCTATTCCAACGGATATTTAATTTTTCTAATCCAAAGAAATTTCTATTATCTCGATATTCATAAGCCACAGCATCTTTCCATGAGATAGGTGTTTTAGTAAATTCATCATCAAAGGTTGCCGTAAAATTAAGCTTGTAATGGCGTAAGTTTATATTCTCTTTATTATCTAAAATGGCACCTCTTGAGGTATTCCCCTTCTGCCTGATTCCTACCTGTTCATAATGAAATAATAAATCTCCCATTTCAATGTTTAAATTGCAAATGCGGTAAGATTCCTTATTCCCCGTTGTATAATCCTCATCTAATTTTTTTAATTCTTCTTTACTAATATCAATGGTAAGCTTAATCTTTTCATCTATAGAAAAGAATTTCAATAATCCCACGCAATAGTTAGATTGAAAAACACCATTTGCTTTCTCTTTCTTTTTCTCAGTTAAGCTTAAATAATCAGCTTCTAATGTACTTGTATCCTTAGAATCGTCTATATATTTAACATAATCTCCATAGGCACCAAGTGGATAAACTATAGCTTCTGGCTGATCCTTATCTGTAGGAACTTCTGGCTTGTCTTTATCATCTGGTTCTACTGGTTTTTCATTGTCTATTGGGTCTTCTGGGGTAGGTGTATTTGTCATACAACCAACAAGAAAAATACTCAATGTCAAAAAGATTAAAAAGCAAAAACCTAATTTTTTCATATTTTATCCCTCATATCGTTTTATGTATCTTTATTATAGTATAAAAATGCTTTTAATGCAAATCAAAATCAGCTAAATAAGACCAACAAAAAAAGACTATTGATGAAAATATCAATAATCTTTTTTTATATTAATTACTCTTAGTAACCTTTGTGATATGTGGCTGAGCACCATTATACCAATATAAGAAAGCTTCAATAGTTATCTTATCACCAACAGCTAAGCCTTTAACTGCCTTATAAACCTCTGAATCCTTATCACATAAATAAGATTCAACTACAGCTGAAAGTGTATTTGTACCATCAGTTAAAGTAATATAAAGGTCATCCCCTTCATTACCAGAATTATCCCATTTATAGTAAAATGCTGATGTTCCATCTTCTTGAGCTACTACTTCTAAATTCTTAAAGGTAACTGCCATATTTTGTGAAGCTAATAAATCTTTACCTAACTGATCTGTTACATCCTTAGGGTTTGCGATAAACTTCTTAGCATTTAAAATCTTGTAAGTTGCCTCAGCACCTGCAGACAATCCATCAATCTCTACTTCTCCAGACCATTCTGTTTTATTTCCAGTAACCTGAATCTTAGTACCTGCAGTTAATTTTTTATCGTAATCATCTTTTGTACAAGGTAAATTATATACGAAATATCCACCATCTTGATCTTGTAAATAGAAAGATGCAACACCAACTCCATCACTTTCCCACCAAGATTGTTTTCCTTGAATATAAGCTTCTATTGTTACAGTTGTTCCTTTTTCTGCAGCCAAATATTCTGCATGAGTTAAAGCATTAGATTCTTCCTCTTTTGCACAAGAAACAAATAAGCATAAAGATAATATACCTACAAATATTGCAAAAACTGTTTTCATTTTGAAATCCCCTCAAATCTTTTAATTTCATACTTATTATATTTTTTTTGATAAAATATGTCAATAAATCTATGAAAATAATTGAAAAAACACTACTTTTTTCTATTATTTTATCTCATATGTGGAAAGCTTATACCTTGTATTGACAATAGAGTATAATTCCTGAATACCTTTTTCATCTTGATATTTTTTATTAAACATTGCTTCTATGAGATACCCAGCAGCTGATCTACATAGAGAAGATCCATTAAATACAGGAGTAACAAAAGTATGATCAATTTGATTCATAATGAGCTGGGTTGCAGCTCTTTTCACTTCATATTCTTCTTCATCATTTAAATACGCTTTAAACTCTTCTGATTCTACTGCAGTACTAGTAACAGGTAAATACCCTTCTGTTTTAGAAAATGCAATTTGTGTTTCGTTTGTTAAAAGATATTGCATAAATAACCATGAAGCTAATACTTCTTGTGGATCTTCCTTATAAAATAAACACATAGATGGTCCTTGTGAAATCATATACGGATTATTCTCGTCAACCTGAGGAATCATCGTAACAAGAGTTTCAAAGTCTACCAATTCAGATTCAGGAATATCTAAAAGTGGAGCCTTAGTTCCAATCCAGGTTGAACCTGCAGTGGAGTCAATCGCAAAGATACATTGTCCTTTATTAAAGAAATTACCAGGATAGCTGACTCTTTTGAAGGTATCAAAATATCCACTTTCAATAGGCTCAACTAAACTAAGGAGCATGTCACTAACAGCATCACTTAAAAACATAACCTTTCCCTTTGAATCTGTATACTCATACTCATATTGCTTACAAAGCTGGATGAACATATTATCTGTTGATTTATAAATCAAAGGAATCATCGTGCTCCCATCTCTTACAGATTTTTCTTTTGCATAGGCACAAATCTCCCACACATAGTCCCAAGTAAAAACTTTAGGAATGGAAAATCCATTTTCTTCTAAATAGGTCTTATTCACATAAAGAGCTTCAGTAGAACGCATAAAAGGCAAAATACAGTAGTGATCTGAAATTTGACATTCTGCTAAGAATTTTGGTAAAATATCCTCTTCCTTTATGGAATCAAATTTAACCTCACTCCCTCCAAATCCATATTTTTCATTCTTCATTAATGTATCAAGTGGTACAATAACATCTCCGCCCTCCATATAGGTAGCCACATGATCTGGATAAGCTATAGAAATATTAGGTGTGGTTTTTGTGGAAATATTAGTGATAACATCTGAATATATTTTCGTATAATCATTATATTGAACTACATTGATATGGATATTTGGATAAAGTTCTTCAAAGCTTTCTACTGCTTGATTGAAAATAGCTTGTTGAACCTTATTTGTATCATTCTTTGCCCAAAAAGTGAGTTCGTGTGACTTCGTTTCATCAAAGCTTTCTGGAACCTCAAAATCAATAAGTTCAACACCAGTATTCTTAGGAACAAGTTTCCCATGACAGGAGGCAAGTATCAATATGAATGACACAAGACCAAAACATAACATAAACTTCTTCTTCATCATTTTACCCCTTTGATCCACTTCTAGCAACGCCAGACATAATTTGTTTTCTAAACACTACAAATAATAGCAGTAATGGTAGAGACACACATACTACGGCAGCCATCATACCAGGTATATCCGCTTTTCCCATACTTTGTTCTTTAATCAACTGAATTCCATTACTTACTAAATAAAAATCTTTATCTGTTGTAATTAGTCTTGGCCAAACATAAGAATTCCAACACTCTATTAGTTTTAAGATAGTGATTGTAATTATTGTCGGCTTAGATAATGGGACTAAAATCTTCCATAAATATTTAAAATCTGAAGTGCCATCTACCTTTGCAGCAAAATAGACATCATCTGAAACCTGCATAAAATTTTGCCTTAATAGATAGATGTAAAATAC
>JAIDMV010000265.1 GCA_029050385.1 Anaeroplasmataceae bacterium
TATAAGACCTGTGTCTCATATCAAAGAAATATTAAATCAAGTATTTTAAGTAAAATGCACTACAGCCTATTTTTGAGGCTGTAGTTTTCTTTTGCTATTTTTTCACTTTAATGGTATAATTTAAAAGAAGGGAGTGTCGATAATGAAGCACCCTATATTATATGTTATTGGAGATTCTACAGTTTCTAGTTTTAATGATCCATATTATTATCCGAGATATGGCTATGGAACAAAGCTTGAGTGCTATTTTAAAAATATAGAAATTGTAAATTTAGCCTTATCGGGTAGAAGCTCTAAAAGCTTTATAGAAGAAGAGAACTATAAAAAGCTAATGATGAATTTGAAGCCAAATGATTTTCTTATGATTGGCTTTGGACATAATGATGAAAAAAGTGATGACCCTTTACGTTTTACAGATGCTTCAAAGCCTGTAGAAGATAAGCTTTCGTTTTCCTATTCCTTATATGAGCACTATATAAAACCCGCTTTAGATAAGAAAGCAATTCCTATTTTATGTACTCCCATTTGTAGAGTAGATTTGAAAAATGATTACACAAAAAATAGTGGTCACATTACTCCAAATGGAGATTATAGAGAAGCTATTCTAAATCTTGGGAAACAGAAGAATGTAACAGTTTTGGATTTAACTTTGGCTACAAAGCATCAGTATATGAAGCTAGGGTATTTAGAAGCTATGAAATATCATGCAACTATAGCTGGAAAGTATGAAAAGGATAATCATATCGTTCCCGATTTAGCAACAGTTGATACAACGCACTTAAATGCATATGGGGCTAAGTATATTGCATATTTAGTGGCTTCTCTCATAAAACAAACCAATTGTCCATTAAAGGAATATACTTTAGATCAATTGGTTGAACCAAGGGAAGAGTTAGATTTAGTGCCAAATCCAGCGTATAAGGTACGTGTCTATGAAACACCAAAGTTAGAAGAGTATCAACCAAAGGAGCATTTTAAAACTTTAACAGAAGGATGGTATGGAACAGCATTTGGCGATTGTGGTGGCATGCCTGATGAGGAAGAACATGGATTTGTTGCAAAAGAAATAAATCTAGGTACTTTCTGTGTAGGTCAAAAGGGAAATGCAGTAAAAGGTAAAATTTCTTTAATTTCAGATGGTTTGGCATTTTGCTTTAGAAAAATAGATGCGACTGATAATTTTATTCTTTCTGCAAAAGCTAAAATTCTTCAAACGGCTCTTGTTAAGCAAGCAGGCTTTGGCTTGATGCTTAGAGATGACTGCTACATCCAACAGAAAGCAAACAATGAAATCATAACTTCTAACTTTTTGGCAGCAGGGCTAGTGACAACAGATGTTACAATGAGTCCTATCTTTTATAGAGAACAAGCAGAACTACATAAAGAAGAGCCTTTGTTAGATTTTTTATATCAAAAGGATGATGTTGCTGATTTAAGAATAGAACGTGTTGGACAATCTATGAAGATGAGTTTAACCTATAAAGGTATTTGTTATTCTAAGAACTATGTTGACTTTGATTTGCTAGCAATTGATCATAATTATATGTATGTAGGAATGTTTGCTACTAGAGGTACAGTTGTAGAATTTAGTGATGTTGATTTTAAAATAACTGGAAAATCCCAGGGTGCATAAAATTAGAAAAGGAGTGTTTTTATGAAAAAGTTTATTTTTGTAATTTTTAGTTTAATTTTAGTGTTTTGTTTAGTTTCTTGTGAGGAGGAGAAAAAGCCTGTAACACCTCCAGATGATGATCTCATTCAGCTTTCTGCACCAGTGCTCAAGCTAACTGAGAATATCGTTTCTTGGGAAAAGGTGGACCATGCAGACGGGTATATCGTTAATTTGAATGGAACAGATTTAGCAGAACAAACATCTGCAGGGTATACAATCTCTGCAAGTGAGGCAGGAGAGTATATTGTCAAGGTTAAAGCAATCTCCAAAAATCATGACCAATATACAGACAGTGCTTATTCTAATTCTGTAACTTACACTATTTCAGCACAAGAACCTGAAGCACTAGGAGTACCTACACTTTCATTAGAAGACAATGTAGTGTCATGGGAAACAATTGAGAATGCAGATGGTTATATTGTTAATTTAAATGGTACAGATTTATCAGAACAAACATCTACAGAATATACGATCTCTGCAAGTGAGGCAGGAGAATATATTATAAAAGTTAGAGCAATATCTAAAAAACATAACCAATATACAGATAGTGCTTATTCTAATTCTGTAACTTACACTATTTCAGTAAAAGAGCCTGAAGCATTAGGAGTACCTACACTTTCATTAGAAGGCAATATAGTATCTTGGGAAAAAGTAGAGAATGCAGATGGGTATATTGTTTTGCTAAATGGAACGGCATTAGAAGAACAAACAGAAACCTCTTATACCATAGTAGTAGAAGAGGATGGAGACTATGAGGTAGCAGTTAAGGCAATTTCACATCAGTCTAGTCAATATTTAGATAGTGAATTATCTACTGCAGTTGTTTATCATTATGAAGTACCTTTTGAAAAAGTTCCTGCAACCTTATTTGTTGTAGGAGATTCTACACTTGCAAGCTTTGCCGATTCTTATTATTATCCACGTTATGGATATGGTACACAACTTGCAAATTATTTTGATGCAGCTATTAAGGTCAATAATCTTGCCTTATCTGGAAGAAGCTCTAAGAGTTTTATTACAGAGACGAATTATACAACTTTAAAGAATAGTTTAAAAGCTGGAGATTACTTATTGATTGGCTTTGGACATAATGATGAAAAAAGTGATGATGCAGCTCGTTTTACAGATGCATCTAAGCCTTTGACTGATTCAACATCTTTTAAATATAGCTTGTATGAATATTATATTAAGCTTGCGTTAGAGAAAGGTGCAACTCCTATTTTATGTACACCTATCGTTCGTGCTGATAAAAATAATACTTACACAGCTTCTAATGGCCATGTAACAGCTACTGGAGATTACGCACAAGCTATTGTTGAGCTTGGACAAGAGAAGAATGTAACAGTTGTCAATTTAAGAGATTTAACTAAGAAGAAATACACAGATTTAGGTTATAGTGAAGCAATCTACTATCATGCTATGACTTCTGGAAAGAAAGAAGGAGCAGAGGTTGTAGTAGATACCAATTCTGTTGATACAACACATCTAAATATTTTTGGAGCAAAATATGTTGCTTATTTAGTAGCTTCTGAACTAGCTAAAACAAAGAACACTCTAGGAAAATATGTTCTTGCAGATATCAAAGAGCCTACAAAAGATAAGGATTTAGTAAAAAATCCAAGCTACTCATTTGTTGATTATACTTCACCTAATTTGGCATCTTATCAAGCACCAGCACATTACAAGACAACAAGTGAGGGCTGGTATGGAACAGCCTTTGGTGATTGCGGTGGAGATCCTTCCGCCTCAGTCAATGGATACAGAGCTAAGGAAATAAATGGAGGATTTGAAGTTGGTCAAACAACAGCATCTGCAAAGGGAAAATTTGCAAGTGCTGGTGATGGCTTTGCCTTCCTTTTCCAGCAGATATCTAAGGATAAGAATTTTGAAATTACAGCATCTGCAAAGGTAACTTCTACAGCATCAACTAAACAAGCAGGCTTTGGTTTGATGCTAAGAGATGACTGTTTTATCAATCAGACAGATAAAACAAAAACAATTACTTCAAATTATTTAACGGCAGGCTTTGTCACAAAGGATAGTAGTATGAATGCATTAGTCTATAGAGAAAATACTGCCTTAGTAAATAATGCAAATAATATCTCTTCGTTATACCAAGTGAATGATACAGCAGAATTTACGATTATTCGTTTAGGTCAGTCTATTACAACTACTATAGTGTATAAGGGAAAAACCTATACAAAGACCTACTATGATTTTGATTTATTCTCTGTTGATACAAACTATATGTATATCGGTATGTATGCAACAAGAGGAACTGTAGTTGAATTTAGCAATGTAAGCTTAGTTATCACAGGTACATCACAGGGAGCTTAAATCTATGAATTAGGACACAAGTTAAAATTGTGTCCTTTTTTTTTATGAAAATTCATTTTAATATATAATTTTTCATCTTTTTTGGTAATTATTTATATGAGGTGGAAAAATGAACATAAAGGATTTAAGAAAAGATGATCGTCCGCGTGAAAGGATTGCCCAATTTGGTGCTAAGGCACTTTCGGATACGGAATTGCTTGCTATATTGATTGGAAGTGGAACAAAAGAACATACTGTATTAGATATTGCTAGCACAATCCTAAAGGAATATAGTTTATCAAAATTAAAAGATTTAACATATTCTAATTTACTTAAAATCAAGGGCATAAAAAAAGCAAAAGCATGCCAGCTTTTAGCTTGTTTTGAGCTTGCAAGAAGAGGTGCCAGAAAAGAAAAAAAGCATCCTAGTCTAGAAACTGCAGAAGAAATTTATAATTATATTTATCATGAAATCTATTTGGAATCTAACGAAATTATTATAGCGATTTTACTAGATTGCAAGTTACGCCCTATTAAAACAATAGTAGAACGAGGAAATAGTTCACATGAGATTGAAATCCCTGTTCGACGGATTATTCAGGAGGCTTTAGATGTAAAAGCATATGGAATTGTATTGGTTCATAATCATCCTTCAGGAGAAGTGGATGCTTCCATAGCAGATATCGAGGCAACACAGGAATTAAATGATATATTGATGTCTTTAAATATTTTACTCCTTGATCACCTTGTTGTTTCTTCTTCAGAATATTTTTCGATGAATGAGCATGGTCTACTTTCACTTGGGATGGAATATAATTTGATAGGTGATACTCTTGAAAAAAATACTCATTAAAGGGATTATGCTAGGTTTATTTGTAGCAAGCTATCTTTTCATTCAACCTGTTCAGAAGTTTTTAAATAAAGAAATTAATACTGTAGCCATCACAAATTTTTTAGCTGAAAATCTGTATAAGGACGAGGAAAATGTTGCAAGTGTGCCTATGGTAGTAAGAGACTATATTGTAGAAGGAAATAAACTATATGTCTTTCCATTGAGTCAAGAAGTCAGTCTTCCTATTGATGTGATGATCGTTTCTGTTGAAGAGGGAGCAGTAGAAGTAGTAAACCTAGATACAAGATTTAGGATTAGTCATATCTCTAAAAGAACAGGAAATTTATATCAATACGTTCATAGCCTAAATTCTTTTGGTCTTACTGAGGATTTTTTCGTTGTAGAAGGAGAAAATCTTACAACAATCTCTGGAAGATTGAGTATATATTATGAAAAGGTTTAAAATAGATTATAGCTTTCTACTCCTTCTTTGTATTATTTCTTTATCTCCAAAGCAGAGTATTAT
>JAIDMV010000266.1 GCA_029050385.1 Anaeroplasmataceae bacterium
GAGTATAACAATCCAATAGATAAAAAAACAGAACTATAAGAAAGGAGTTTATAGTTAAATGAAAAAAATTATGTTATTTTTGCTCTTGCTTATAACAGGAGTATCTATGGTATCCTGTGGTGGAAAGGATAAACCAAAACCAGATCCAGATCCAGACCCAACACCTGGTCCTACAGATGAATATAAGGATCCTGAGTTACCAGAAACTGATGAGAATTTGGGTTTTGCAATTCACTATGACCAAAGAACAAAAACAGATGACGATAAGTTCAAATATAATCTTTGGTTATGGGAAACAGGTAAAGATGGTGCAGACTATCAATTCAATGAAGTAAATAGTTATGGTATTGCTGCAAGATATAAATGGTCTGAATTTTCAACGACTGCTGAGCAGAATGGACTAGGTTTTATTGTTAAGGAAAATAAGCCTTGGTCTGAAAGTCCTACAAAGGATACTGATGCCGATCGTTTTATTGATTTTTCAGGATTAGAAAGAGATAAATATGGTTATTACAACATTTATTTAAAGTTTGGTGATAAGACAGTTTATACGAGTGCTGAAGGAGAAGTTAATGAAATGATTAATGCATTTAGCTTGGCCTATAATACAAAGAAGGGCTTCCAATTGTGGTTCCAAACAAACAAAGAATTCAAGTCTTATGAAATCAAATTAGGAGGCACAGTTGTATTCTCCGATACAGTTGGAACAGACAAAATTGATTCAAAAACAGATAAGAGAATTGTATTCCTTCTAGGACAAGAAATACCATCCTTATTTGAAGAATATCAATTAAAAGTAACCTTTGAATCTGGTAAGGAACTAACAAAGATTGCAGATAATTCAACACTTTATCAAACAGAAGCATTTGAAAAGGAATATACCTATACAGGTCAATTAGGAGCAATCTATTCTAAGGAAAAAACAACATTTAGAGTTTGGTCACCTATTTCTACTAAAATAGAACTTCGTATTTATGAAACAGGAACACCTGCAAGCTTAGGTGGAAGTGATGTATTTGTAAAATATGATATGGTCAAAGGTGAAAAGGGTACATGGTCATTTGAATATAGTGGTGATTGTGAGGGTAAATATTACACCTATGTTGTAACAAATGCTACTTATCAAAATGCTGAGGTTGTTGATCCATATGCAAAATCTACTGGATTAAATGGCGCAAGAGGAATGATTGTAGACTTCTCTAAAACAAATCCTGAGGGATGGGATGAAGTTCAAGTACACAATTATAAATCTACAGGATTAACAGTATATGAAACGCATATAGCCGACTTAACTTCAAGTACTACTTGGAAGGGAACGGCTTCTAAAGCTAAGCTTTTCACAGGATTCTATGAGGCTGGCACTTCTTATACAGAGAATGGTAAGACAGTTACAACTGGTTTCGACCATATTAAGGAATTGGGTGTAAATGCAGTTCAAATTCTTCCATTCTTCGATCATGCAAATGAAGAACGTGTTGGAAAACGTGAATTCAACTGGGGATATAATCCATTAAATTACAATGCCCTTGATGGTATTTATTCTGAAAATCCATCTGATGGTTATGTAAAAATTAAAGAATTTAAAAATTTAGTTAAGGCCTATAATGAAGCAGGAATCAATATTATTATGGATGTGGTTTATAACCATGTTTCAGGTTTGGAAAAATGTAATTTCGATGTATTGATGCCTAAATACTATTTCCGCTATACATCTGCTGGAGCTTCTAATGGTTCAGGCTGTGGAAATGAAACTGCTTCTGAAATGTCAATGTTTAGAAAGTTTATGATAGATTCAACAGAGTTCTGGGCTTCTGAGTATAAGCTTGGTGGATTCCGTTTTGACTTAATGGGTATTCATGATGTTGAAACTATGAATCAACTTGCAAAGAATCTTCATGAAAATGTTAATGAAGCTATTACAGTATATGGCGAGCCTTGGGCAGGCGGAACCATTGCACTTAACAAAGGAACAGCTGCAGCACAAGCTGCTATGAATAGCTATCAAGGCTATGGTTGCTTCAATGATCAAATGAGAGATGCATTAATTAAGGGTGGTTTATCTGGAGTATCTGAAAAGGGCTGGATTACTAATGCAAGCAAGGTTGCTTCTAGTGATGTTTTAAATGTTAAATCTGGACTAAGAGGCTTAATCTTAGCAAGCAATTCTAAACTTGAACCTGAAAAGTGTGTAAACTATGTTACTTGTCATGATAACTATACATTATATGACAGAATCAAAGCTGCAGGTATTAAGGATGAAGATACCATCAAGAAGATGGCAATGCTTTCTAATTCCATTGTATTTACTTCACAGGGTATAACATTTATGTTAGCTGGTGAGGAGTTCTTAAGAACAAAGAATGGTAATGAAAACTCTTATAATGCTTCTTACAAAGTAAATGAATTGAATTATGCATTAAAGATTAAGAACTTTGATATGTTTGAAAATTATAAGAAGTTAATTGCATTAAAACAAAATACAGCAGTATTTGGCAAAGATGGTGCTGCATGTAAGGAAATTGTTGTAAATACAAATGCAGATGGAAGTATGCTTACATTTGATTTGGTGGATACAGTGAATAATCGTACATATCGTATTGTTCATAGCAATGGAGTTACTGCTTCAGATAAAACAGTTAATCTTGAAGGATATACATTATATCTAGATACACTAAATAAAACTGATTTAACTCTTACTGCATCAACAACAGTAGATAATTATCAAACAATTATTGCTTATAAAAATAATTAGTTTATTCATTATAGAGTTTTCTATAATAAAATAAAAGGTTTCCTTGCGTTCCTAAAAAACAATGGTGTTGGAACACGCCAAGCAAGAAAGCCATTTGGCAGTTCCAAAAAATCTTTTGAAGTAAAAAATAAGGAGGAAAAAAATGAAAAAGATTTTAAAAACTCTTGCTTTCGTTTTGGTTGGTGTATTTGCTGTAACTGCACTTGTTGCATGTGGTAGCAAGCATGAGCATAAATATACATACGAAAGTGATAACACAAAGCACAAAGCAATTTGTGAATGTGGAGAAGAAAATCCATATGAACCACATACATGGGGTGAATGGACAGTTACAAAAGAAGCTACAGAAAATGAGAAAGGTTCTAGAAAGCATACTTGTACAGTTTGTGGCAAAGAAGTATCTGAGGATATTAAGCAATTAGATCCAGAATTAGCTGTAAATACTGCAGCTTTAGCTGTTTATGCACAAGTTCCTGCTGATTGGGAAACTGTAAATATCTATTATTGGAACAGTTTATCTGGAGATGCTAATACATTAGATCCAGGATATGCAGTAGGTTGGCCAGGAGTTCCTATGACATTAGTTGATGAAGCAAAGCATTTATGGGGATATGAACTTCCTATTGGTGTTGAAAATGTTATCTTCAATGATGGTTCAACTCAAACAGTTGATATTAAGCTTGCAAAGGCTAAGAATCTATATGTTTTAGGTGCAGAAGCAAATGGTGAAGGTAAATTCGAAATCACTTATGATTCTTATACTAAGAAGGATACAGATCCAGAATTAGCTAAACCAGTATTAAAAGAGGCTGGATTTGTAGTTACATATGTAACAGTATTAGAAGACTGGGAAAATGTAAATGTATATTGGTATGGTTCAGCAAAAGGTTGTGAAAGGCCAGGTGTTGCTATGGAAGCAGTTGAGGGTGCTACTAATGTTTATACATTTGCTAAAGTACCTGATGATGCTACTCATGTTATCTTCAATAATGGTACAGTTCAAACAGTTGATATTCCAGTAGTTAAAGGATTAAATGGTTTCATTCTTCAAGAAGAAGTTAATGAAGGAAAACATTTAGCTAAGACTGGCGAATTCAATTTAGGAACTAAAGTAATTGATGAAGTAACATTAGTTGATTTCTATGCACAAGTTCCTGCTGACTGGGAAGAAGTTTATATCCATTTATGGGAAGGCGCTGCAGGCTTAAAGCCAGCTGGTTGGCCAGGTGCTAAAATGACTTTAGTAGATGCAGAAAAGCACATTTGGAAATATACAATTGATGCTAAGGTTGCAACAATCATTATTAATGCAGGTGCAGATACTGAAACAGTAGATTTACCTCAAACTCCAAATACATTAATTAATGTTGAAGGTGTAAATGCTGTTATTGTTACTGCAGCTGATAGCAAGGATGGTGCTGCAGCAGCATTAGCTAAGTATGCAGATGGTGAAATAACTGAAGTAGTTGTAGAAAAGACAACTCCTGTATACTATGTTGTAGGTGACGTTAAAGCTTTAAGCACTACTTGGAACTTTGCAGATGATGGCAAATTAGTTATCAATGGCGATGAAACTGAATCTGCTTTAACTTTAGCTTTAGTTGCTGGTGATTCTTTCAAGGTTGCTGTTGAAGGTTGGTCTGCTGAATTTGGTTACTTTGCTGAATTAGGCGCTGCCTTTGAAAATGATAATGGTAATATTAAGGTTGTTACAGCTGGTAATTATGAATTCAAAGTTACTGATTTAAATGGTACTCCAGCATTATCTATTACTTTAAAACCATAAAAGTTATCTATAATAATAAGATTAGGCATGCTTTATTTAAAAGTATGCCTTTTTCTTTTGGCACTATTTATCTAATTTACAAATCTCTTAATAAATTGTATAATTAAAAAAGTACGAGGTACACCTATGCTAGATTTATTTACTTTTCAAGAAGAACAAATAAATATACCTAAGGAAGAATTTGTAGAGGATATAGATGTTCTTTTTTCCGAGTTGAAAAAGAGTTATGCTGGGTACGAATATTTTAATGAGGATAACTTTTTAGCTGCAAAAGAAAAAATTCTATTCAAAATTAATGAAGAATATCATTATTCTTCAGCAAAACAATATACCAAAGACACTCTTTTAAGTTTTATTAAAGATGGTCATTTTTCTTTTGGATTGGAAGAACCTCAAACAAAGAAAGATTATCCATATGCTTATCAAAGAGGAACTTTATTTGGATTAGATTATTTAGATGTAAAAAAGTTTTATTATGATACACCTGAAGAAAAAGAACAAATAGATGATTTTGTTTTTCAAGGGATTCCTCTTCGAAATAAAGATTCTTTTATTATTGATTTGAGAGATAGTAGAGGAGGATCTGATCAGTATATTTATGATTTTATTGAATTATTATTTGGTGTAACTCCAGATTATCCTATGAGAGTTATTCAAAAATATTCAGATACTTTCATTACCTATTTGAAGAAAGCAAAACAAGACACTCTTTTTGATTTTAAAAATGAAATTGAAACTTATGAAAGTAATGGTGAAGTTATAAAGAACGATAAAAAAATCTATGTTCTTTTCAATGAAAATACTGCATCTAGTGGAGAGTCGGCATTGGCTTGTTTTAAAACCATTGAAAATGTAGTTTTAGTTGGCGACCATAGTAAGGGATGCTTTTCCTTTGGTAATTGTATTACAATTTATTTACCGCATTCTAAAATACCTGTTTATTTTGGAACGGGTATGGTTCTTTATGATAAGCATAGAAATATTGATGCTGAGGGTGGATTCAAAGGAGATATAAGCTATTTAGAATTTGAAAAGCATTTTACTAAATAGAAAAAAATGATATAATACTAAAG